>CAXUIE010000110.1:0-9550 GCA_964250825.1 uncultured Acidisphaera sp.
CCCCCCCCCCCCCCCCCCCCGCCCCGCCCCGGGCGGGCGGGGGGCCCCCCCGGGCGCGCCGGGACCCTCGAGCCGGATCCGATCGTCAAGCGTCGCCGATGAGTCTGGGCTCATGACCGCCCCTCCCTACTTGGGATAGCCCGCCTGATGCATAGTGCGCGCGGTCGCCGACTGCGCGGCGGCCAAGGCCTGGTCCACGGTGGTCTGCCCAGTCAAGGTGGCGGCGATCGTCTGGCCGACCTGCGTGCCGATGCCCTGGAACTCCGGGATGGCGACGAATTGCGCGCCTTGGTAGGGGCGCGGGTCCCGCGTGCTGCCGTTCGGGTTCGCCTGCTCGATCGCGGTCCGCACGAAGCCGGCGAACGGCGCGGCCTTCTTGTAGTCGGCGTCATCGTAGGTCGACGCGCGCGTGCCGGGCGGCACGGCGACCCAGCCGTTCTCTTGCGCGACCAGCTTGATGTAGTCCTTCGACGTCGCCCAGGTGACGAAGGTTCTGGCCGCCTCCTTCTGCTTGGAGGTTTCCGGGATCGAGAGATTCCAGCTCCAAAGCCAGGTCGGGCCGCCCTTGAAGTCGCCGACGGGGATCTGCGCGAAACCGACCTTGTCGGCCACCTGCGACTGTTTCTTGTCGAACAGCAAGCCGCCGGCGACCGTCGCGTCGATCCACATGCCGCAATGCCCGCTGGCGAACAGGGCGAGATTCTCGTTGAACCCGTTGGACGTGGCGCCGGGCGGGCCGTCCGCCTTCAGGATGCCGTCGTAGTAGGTGATCGACTTCCTCCACTCCGGCGTGTTGATGGTCGGGTTCCACTTCTTGTCGAACCATTGGCCGCCATTGGCGTCGACCAGGGTGGTGACATACGCCATGTTCTCGCCCCAGCCCGGCTTGCCGCGCAGGCAGATGCCGTAGACCTGGCTGGCCTTGTCGGTGATCTTGTCGGCGAACCCGCGGATCTGCTCGTAGGTCGGCGCGTCCGGCATCTTGAGGCCGGCCTTGTCGAACAGATCGGTGCGGTAATAGGTCATGGCGCTTTCGGCGTAGAACGGCAGGCCATACAGCTTGCCCTTGTAGGTGAGCCCCTCGCGCACCGGCTTGAGCAGATCGTCCACGTCGTAGCTCGACGGCAGGTTGTCCATCGGGCTAAGCCAGCCCTGCTTGGCCCAGATCGGCACCTCGTAGTTGCCCACCGTCACGATGTCGAACTGGCCGGCCTTAGTGGCTATGTCGGTGGTGACGCGCTGGCGAAGCACGTTCTCCTCCAGCACCACCCAGCGAAGGTGGATGTCCGGGTGCTGCTTCTCGAACGTGGAGGACAGCTTCTGCATCACCACCATGTCGCCGTTGTTCACGGTCGCGATGGTGAGGGTGGTGTCCGCCCGAGCCGCGCCGGCCCAGCCGAGGACCGCACTCGCGAGCAAACCCAAAGGCAACCTGATCATGAACCGTTTCCCCTCGCGCCCTTCGTTAGGGCCTGAACTCACTATTGGGTGAACCGTGACAGTTGCGAGGAATGTCGTCAATCCGGCTCCCGGGTGGTCGCGCGGCGGCGGCGGCCCTATATCCTGGCCGCATATTCGAGGGAGCGCGCGATGGCGGACACGGCGGGGCAGATTCCGGTGACGGTGCTCACGGGCTATCTCGGCGCGGGCAAGACCACCTTGCTCAACCGCATCCTGAGCGAGAACCACGGCAAGAAATACGCCGTGGTTATCAACGAGTTCGGCGAGCTCGGCGTGGACAACGACCTCGTGGTGGACACCGACGAGGAAGTCTTCGAGATGAATAACGGCTGCGTTTGCTGCACGGTGCGCGGCGACCTGATCCGCATTGTCGGCGGCCTGATGAAGCGGCGCGACAAGTTCGACGGGATCATCATCGAGACGACCGGCCTCGCCAACCCGGCCCCCGTGGCGCAAACCTTCTTCGTCGACGACGCGGTGCGCGCCAAGACCAAGCTCGACGCCATCGTGACGGTCGCGGACGCCAAGCACCTGCCCGAGCGCCTGGCCGCCAGCCACGAGGCCGAGGACCAGATCGCCTTCGCCGACGTGATCGTGCTGAACAAGACCGACCTGGTGACGCCCGAGGAGCTGGCCGAGGTGGAGCGCCGCATTCGCGCGATCAACAAGTTCGCGGTGATCCACCGGACGGAGCGCGCCTCCCTGCCGATCGAGGAGGTGTTGGACCGCGGGGCCTTCGACCTGCAGCGGGTGCTGGCGCGAGCGCCTGGCTTTCTCACCGAGGACGAGCACGAGCACAGCGACGAGATCACGTCGGTGTCCTTCGAGGTGGAGCGCCCGATCGACCCCGAGAAGTTCAACACCTGGATCGGCGGACTGCTCAGCTTGAACGGGCAGGACCTGCTGCGGACCAAGGGCATTCTCGCCTATGCCGGCGAGGAGCGCCGATTCGCCTTCCAGGCCGTTCATATGATCGCGGACGGCGACTTCATCGGGCCGTGGAAGGCGGGCGAGCCGCGCGTGAGCCGGATCGTGTTCATCGGCCGCAACCTCAACCGCCCCGTGCTGCGTCGCGGCTTTGAATCCTGCCAGGCGGGCTGACGGGCCGATGAGCCACACGGCGGAGCCGCGCTTCCTCATCGAGACTAGGGGCGTGCGGCGGACGCTCGATGCGTTCGTGGTCGCCGCCGCGTTCGATCGCGCGGGCGGGGCGGCCGCGTTCGCGCTCGGCGACGGCACGGTTCGGCGGGTCCGACTGGCGGACCCGGAGAACTGGGAGAGCGTTCCGGCGCATGACGGGGCCGCCCTGGGGCTCGCGGCGGACGCGACGCCGACCGGGTTCATCAGCGGCGGTGATGACGGGGCGTTCCGCCGCATCGGCGCGGATGGCGCGACGAGCGACGTCGGCTCGTTCGGGATGAAGTGGGTCGAGCACGTCGCCTCGTTCGCGGGCGATAAGGGCAAGGGCCTGCTCGCCTGCGCGGTCGGCAAGCACGTGCATCTGTTCGACCAGTCCGGTGCGAAGCTGAAGCAGCTCGAGCATCCATCGTCGGTCACCGGGCTCGCCTTCGACGCGCGCGGCAAGCGCGTCGCTGCGTCGCACTACAACGGCGCCTCCTTGTGGTTCGTCGCCGCCAAGACCGACAGCCCGCGCCGGCTGGAATGGAAGGGCAGCCATACGGCCATCGCCATCGCGCCCGACGGCGACAGCGTCGTCACCGCGATGCAGGAGAACGCGCTGCACGGCTGGCGCTTGTCGGACGGCCAGCACATGCGCATGAGCGGCTATCCCGCCAAGACGCACAGCCTTTCTTTCACGCGGGCTGGCAAGTGGCTCGCCAGCAGCGGCGCCGAGTCGGTGGTGCTGTGGCCGTTTAGCGGCGGCGGGCCGATGGGCAAGGCGCCGACGGAGCTGGCGGGCGGCGATGGCGTGATCTGCGCGCGCTCGCTTTGCCACCCCAAGGACGACATGGTCGCCGCCGGGTTCGATGACGGGCTGGTGGTGCTGGCCGACATCGCAACCAGCCGCGTGCTGCCCGTGGCGCCGGGCGGCAACGGGCCTGTCTCGGCGCTCGCCTGGAGCCCTTCCGGGGCATTCCTTGCATTCGGAACGGAAGCCGGCTTCGCGGCGGTGATCGACTTGTCGGCCCGCTAACGTCTGGTGCGGCCCATTTTGTTCAGCTGATGGTCAACCTGCGCGAGTGGTTAGCCATGTCGGACCACGCGACCTTTCGCGCAATCGACCCGTTCACGAACCGGTCGATCGAGCGGGTGGCGGCGAACGCGTGCCCGTTGCCGAGCACGCCATCGAAAGCTCGTAGCGGGGCTTAAGCCAGGACTCGGCAGCTGAAGCATCGTCAGCGCGCAACGCCTCGATGAAGCCCAGAATAAGCTTCACGGCACTGGCCCCCACGACGATCATCGAGCAACAGCTCAGGCAGCGTGCGGCAAGGCGGCCGCGAAACGGCTTCGACGGCTTCCCGCGGAAGGCTAGTTGATCATTCGGCACCCGCCAGCGCCGAGCGGACGAAACGCCACCTCCGCCGGGATCGTCGAGACGTGGACATAATCGTCGTACTTGCCGCGGCTTTCGGCGGGACTCTTGACGCGGAAGCGATGCATGTCGTGGATCGCCCGCCCGTCGGGGCGGATCGTCACCGCGCCAAACAGCGCGTCGGTGAACGGAGCGCGGCGCATCGCCGCCACCACCGTCTCGCCCTCGATCGTCTTGGCGTCGCGGACGGCCCGCAGATAGGCCAATGTCGCCGAGTAAACGCCGGCCTGATCCTCGGTCGGCATGCGGCCGTTCATCACGGCGCCATACCGCCTGCTCCAGGCGCGGGTGGCGTCGTTCAGGTCCCAGTAGAACGCTTCGGTCAGTTCCAAGCCCTGCGCCACCGGCAGGCCCATCGCTTCCACGTCCGTCAACTCAGCGAACAGCGCGGCGGGCGTCATCTTGGGGGTGACGCCGAACTCCTTGGCTTGCTTGATGGCGTTGACGAGATCGGAGCCCGTGCTGGCGAACGCGATTACATCGGCGCCGGAGCCCTGCGCCTTGAGCAACGGCGCGCCGAAATCCGCCGTCGCCAAAGGATCGCGGCTGGCCCCCAGGATCTTGCCGCCCAGCTCCGTCACAGCCTGCGTCGCATCGGCTTCCAGCGCGTGGCCCAGCGCGTAGTCGACCGTTAGGAAATACCAGGCGTTCAGACCCTGCGGCACCATGCCGGAAGCCATGCTCTTGCCCTGCACCCAGGTGTCGGTCACCCACTGCACCGTCGTGGGCTGGCAAGCCTTGCCCGTCAGGTCCGACGTCATCGAACTGGACGCGAGCGCGACCCGGTGATGGTCGTGCGCGACGGCCGCGACAGCGAGCGCGACGCCCGAGTTGGGCAAATCGACGATCGCCGCGACCCCTCCCTGGTCGAACCAGCGCCGGGCGATGGTGGAGCCGATATCGGGCTTGTTCTGGTGGTCCGCGGAAACGATCTCCACCTCCAGTCCCCCGCTCTCGGCGGCGAAATCCGCCGCCGCCAGCTTGGCCGCCTCCACCGATCCTTGGCCTACGCCGTCCGAAAACGGGCCGCTCATGTCGGTCAGCACGCCGACCTTGACCGCGTTGCCGGGCACTTCGGCGCGGGCAAGCGGGGCCAGGAAGCAGGCAGCAAGCAGAAGCGCGCGCAGGCTCGGCATGGTATTTCCTTCTTCGGTCATAGCAGCTCGAAATATTCGGTGTGTTCCCATTCCGTGACCGCGGCCGAGAAGCGATCGATCTCCGCGGTTTTCAGCCTGGTGAAGTAGTCGATGAAGAACCGGCCGAACGCCGCCTGCAGGCACTGGTCGCGCCCCAATGCGTCCAGCGCCTCGGGCAGGCCGCGGGGCAGCAACGGCGCGCCGCGCTCGTAGGGGGCGTTGGCGGCGGGGCCTGGGTCCAGCGCGCGATCAATCCCGTCCAGCCCGGCCGCGATCTGCGCCGCCATGGCGAGATAGGGGTTGGCGGCGGGCTCCCCGACCCGGTTCTCCAAGCGGGTCGCCGCGCCGGCGTCAATCACGCGCACCATCACGCCGCGGTTGTCGGCGGCCCAGCACGCCCGTGTTGGGGCATTGGTGTACGGGCGGTAACGCTTGTAACCGTTGATCGTGGGCGTGGTGAACGCGCAAGCCGCGCCAGCGTGGTCCAGCAGCCCGGCGAGATATCGCATCCCGAGCCCGCTCAACCCGCCCTCCGCCGCGGCGAAGGCGTTGGCGCCTGACGCGTCGCGCAGGGACTGATGGAGATGCCAGCCGCTGGACACCACGTCCGGCAAGCGCGGGCGGCACATGAAGCTGGCGACGAACCCGTGTCGTGCGCAGACCTGCTTCACCGCCGAGCGCACCAGGATCAACTGGTCGGCCGGCAAAAGCCCAGTAGCCGGACCGAACGTCAGCTCAACCTGGCTCGGGCCGAACTCGACCTCCAGGGTTCGCAGCGGCAGATCCAGCGCCTGCAACGCCCGCCGCAGCAACTCCATCAGCGGGTCGAGCTCGTCGTAGCGCAGCTCCGTGAGGTATTGATAGCCGGGGTTGAGCAGGTGACGGGCCGCCGGGCGACCATCAGGCCCAGGTTCTGCCGCGCGGCGAACGATGTGGCACTCGATCTCCACGCCGGCCACGAAGGTCAACCCGCGGGCGGCCAGCGCCGCCACCTGCCGGGCCAGCTGGGCGCGGCTGGACAGCGGCATGGGCTGCCCATCCGGGAGATCGAGGTCGCACAGCAGCCACCCGGTGTGGGGCGCCCAAGGCAGCACGCGAAACGTCGCGGGATCGGGCCGCATGACCATGTCGGCCGCCCCCCGAAGCGCCGGCATGCCGAACCCGCCCTCCTCGGCGAAGACGGGGAACGCGGTCTTGCCCGACAGGTCCTTCAACAAAAGCGTCGTGGTCGCGTTCACGCCCGCTCGCAGGGCGCCCGCCGCCGCCTCGGCCACCAATGTCTTGCCGCGCAGCACGCCATGAGCATCAACGAAGGCGAACCGCACCACGCCGAGCTTGTCGCCGGTGATCCGTGCCGCCAGCTCCCGGGTGGCGGTCGTGTCCATCGCGGCGGGCTATGCCGCGACCGGCCGGACGGCTTTCCAGGGGGCGGCCGCACGACGGCGGCGGTCCTGCTCCTGCCAATATGCCTGCCAACCCTCGACCGGGCCGATCGCGTCGATCGAAGCCGGGCCGGCAACCCGCGCCGTCGCGTCGGCCGGCAGCGCCAGGAGGGGCTTGCGGCCTTCCGCCACATCTCCGATCGCGCGCAATAGCAGGTGGCGGTACGCGGCAATCGCCTTGTCGCTCGCGCCGAGATGCTCCTTCGTGCGGTCCTGGATGGCGCCCATCGACTCCACGGCCCACTGGTCGTGGACGTTGATGTCGTCGCCCATGCCCGTGTACGTGCTGTGCTCCTGCTCCTGCGGATCGAAGCCGTAATCGTTCAGCTTGTTGGTGCGCGGAATGTAGTCGGGCAGCTCGTACAGCTTCAGCCGCTGCCGGCGCATTTGCGCGTGATCGACCGGCTGCGTGAAACTGGTGAAGATCGCGTACCAATAGCAATGCGTGTCGTCGACCGGCACGTGCCATTGCGTGATCGTCATCTCCTTGCTCATCGGAATGACGCACGCGTGCGGGAACGCCATATTGGTGACCCGGATGTGCATCTCGGCCTCATTCAACTGGCGCAAGGCGGCGATGCGCAGGCCGTATTCGGTCGTTTCCACCTCGATCCGCGGACGGCCGTACTCGCGCAGGATCTTCGTCATCGGCATGTCCGCGCCCATCGTGGCGCCGCGGAACTGCTTGCCGTACGACGCGTCCGTGCTTTCGTCCTCCATGAAACGATGCAGGTATGAGGCGTGAGCCGGGTCGATCCCTACCTCGAGCGCCTGCAGCCAGTTGCACTCCATGAAGCCCTTGAAGGCAAAGGTGTGTTCGCCGGGCGCGGTGAAGCAGTCGAAGGCCGGCAGGGCCGGCGCTTCCCCTTCCCCCATGAAGGCGAAGACGATGCCGTTGGCGACCATGCAGCGATAGGCGGGCTGCCGAACATTCTGGCAGAACCGGCTGCCCTCCGGTTCGGCCGGCTGCTCCAGGCAGGCACCCGCAGCATCGTACAGCCAGCCGTGAAACGGGCAGCGCAGCCCGCCATCCTCGGCCCGGCCATACGACAGGTCGGCCCCGCGATGGGCGCAATGGCGGTCGAGAAGCCCGTAACGACCCGCCGGGTCGCGGAACAACACTAGATCCTCCCCCAGCAGGCGCACCTTGCGAACCGGCCGAGGCCCGTCGAACTCGTCCACCAGGGCGGCCGGTTGCCAGTATTGCCGCATCATGGAGCCTAGCGGAGTCCCAGGTCCGGCTTGGGTGATCAGGGCATTCCGCTCCGCGCTCATCATGTGGCTGGCTCCGCGTTCGATTATCGAACACTTGTTCGGTGTCAGCCTCCCAGACCCGTTCCAACTTTGCAAGTTTTTGTTGTACGAGCGTCCGATGTCGAAGCTGCTCCCAAAGGCCGCCGCGCGGCGGCGAGAGGCCGGGTTGGGGAAGGACCATTCCGAGGCCCTGGCGCGCGGGCTGCAAATCATGGCCACATTCGACGCGGCGCACCGCGCCCGGACGCTTAGCGAGATCGCCGAAGCAGTCGGCCTGCCGCGCGCGACGGCTCGCCGCGCGTTGCTTACCCTGCTCACGCTCGGCTTTGTCGGTCAGAATGGGCGGCATTTCTTCCTCACGCCTCGGGTGCTGCGGCTGGCGACCGCTTATTTGACGTCCAACGCCATCTCCACCCTGCTGCAGCCCGCTTGCGATCGGATCGCCGCGAGCGTTGGGGAATCCTGCACCGCGGCAGTGCTGGAAGGCGACGAGGTGGTGATGATCGCCCGGGCCTTGCCAGCGCAGCTCATCCCGGCGGGGGTCGGCGTCGGCTACAGGCTGCCGGCTTACTGCACCGCGCTCGGCCGAGTGCTGCTGGGAGCGCTTCCCGATGCCGCCCTAGATGACCGCCTGACGGGCACAACGCTGGAGGCGGTGACGCCGTACACCCTGACCGATCCCGCCGCCATCCGCGCGGCGATCATCGCCGCACGCGACGAGGGCTACTGCTTCGTCGACCAGGAAGCGGAGCATGGCTTCCGCTCGATCGCGGTGCCGTTGCGGAAGTTCGACGGAACCGTGGTGGCGGCGCTCAACATCGGCGCGCGCGCCGAACGGGCGGACGCCGCCGCGATGACCGGGCGCTGCCTTTCCGTCCTGCGGGCCGAAGCATCGGATCTGACCGGATACCTGATCTAGAGCCCCCCGCGCGGACGGCTTGTGAACGCTCCGGAACCAGCGGCGCCTCGTTGTTGGGCGGCCCCCGTCACTTGCTCAAATGGATGGCGGGCCGCTCGCCGAGCCAGGGCCGGGCCGCCTCGATCTGGGTCGCCAGCCGCAACAGGGTCGCTTCCTCGCCGAGCCGGGCCGCGAACTGCACGCCGACCGGCAGCCCGGACGCGGTCCGGTGCAACGGGAGGGAGATCGCCGGCTGTCCAGTCGTGTTGAACAACGGCGTGAACGGGCAATAGCCGAACACCTGCCGCGTCCAGTCCATGGCGCCGATCCCCGCGCGGTCCTGATTGATCTCGCCCAGCGGGGCGGGCGGCCGGCCGATGGTGGGCGTCACCAACACGTCCACGCCTTCAAAGAAGGCGCCGACGCTGCGCGACACGGCGCCCCCGTGATCCATCGCCCGGACCAGATCCATGGCGCTATACCGCTTGCCATCCTCGTAGCAGGCGAGCGTCGCCGCTTCGAGCGTGTCCGGCCCGGGTCGTCGCCCGGTCATCGCCGCCAGCATGTCGGCGAAGCTGACGGTGAACACCGTCCAGATCACGTGCGCGTTCTCGAGGAAGGCGTCCCAATCCAGCTTCGGCGCGTCCTCGACCACATGGTGGCCGAGTTCCTCGAGCAACGCCGCCGCGGCCCGCACCGCCGCGGCGCTATCGGGATCGGGGGTTGCGCCGGCCGCGGGCTGCGCGGGCCCGGCGCTACGCCAGCGGCCCGGCGGCCTCGTGGCGAGTGTGCTGCGCGGGTGGGC
>CAXUIE010000111.1:0-8092 GCA_964250825.1 uncultured Acidisphaera sp.
GGTTAGGTCATTCACGGCCACAAACTCGATCTCCGGATTGCCCAGCGCCGTCCGAAACACGTTGCGGCCAATCCGGCCAAATCCGTTGATCCCAACCTTCACTGCCATCTCGCCTGTCTCCGCTCTCCGTACCGAATCGTGCTGAACCGTACCTCTGAGGCTACCAAACCGGCCTCATGGGAGCAACGCAGCCGGCTTTGCCCTCTTTTGCACAATTTTTGCGGCACCCAACGGCCTGTGATAGAACGCTATGTATGCGCGATTGGTTGCGCGAGAGGTTCATGAGACGACGTTCCCGACGTGCTCCTAACGATTCCGAGTCGACCGGCAAGATCGGTCAGGAGCTGCCCACCGACCAGCCCGCCCCGCTGCGGCCGTCCTACCCTGAAGCTGCTGCGCCCCAGCATGAGGCAACTGCGTCCACGCAGCCTGACCCCGAGCTGACGGCCGAGCTCCACGGTCTCCAGCCCGGCGAGGTCGAACCCGCTGCGCCATTTGAGGAGCCGCTTCAAAACGCCACTGCTGAGCCGACCGGGGCGCCTACGCCTCCCCCCCATCCCGAGCTCGTCGTCGAAACCCAGCCTGACTCGGTCGCCGTGCCGCCCGCGCGCGCGTCGGCGATCGCCGCCGCCACCTCTGGATCGCGCTGCGCCATGCCGTACAACGCGCCGTGCGCCTTGATGTGCGACAAGGGCATCCCTTCCGCGTCGAGGAACGCCTTGAGCGCGCCGGTTTGATACACGACCAGGGCGGTGATCTCGTCGCGCTCCAGCCGCATCTCGCGTCGGCCGAAGCCTTGCAGGTCGGGCAGGCTGGGATGCGAGCCAACCGCGACGCCGTGTCGTTTCGCGGCGCGCACGGTGCGCCACATCACGCGAGGGTCGGAGGCATGAAAGCCACACGCGACGTTGGCATGGGTGATGAACGGCATGCAGCTCTCGTCGTCCCCGAGCCGGTATATGCCGAAAGCCTCGCCCATGTCGCAGTTGATCGAGACAGCGCGCATGGCGGGTTCTCCGGTTCGGTGCCCCGGCTCGGTTGGGAGGCGACAGGACGGGAGTTGCCGGGTTTACCGGTTCGTGGAGCAAACGAAGCGTAGCATCGCGGCGCGGACGACGCCAAGGGCGGGCATTGGCTTACGGCGAGGGCGTGCGCTCCAGACTTGCAATCTTTTCCATGATGAGGACGCGATGGTCGTGCCACGCTTGCAGCATGTCCTGGAGATTGCCAAGCAATGTCTCGGCCGTGACTGTCTCGCGCGGCGCGGATCGGAGCCGCTCCAGGAGCAACGTTTGCGCGGCGATCCGTCGCTCTCCGCCAGCGATATGCTTGTCAGCCAGAATCAGATGACCCCGTTCGGTAGCCAACTGCCGGAGAATATCACCTTCTGATTGTGGCACTCGGGGGATATATGCATTAACGTGATATGGCACAAGGCACATCCGGTTGCGCCTTACATGTGCGGAGGGGCGCGTTCGTGGAAACAATCCTGAACCGGGACATCGTCGTCATTGGCGGCTCATCCGGAGCGACCGCGCCGCTCAAGACACTACTGGCCGCCCTGCCGCAAGATTTCCCCGCCGCCGTGTTCGTCGCCTTTCACGTGCCGGCCCGCAGCATCGGCATGCTGGCGACCGTCGCGGCGGCCGCCGGGCATCTTCCCGTGCGTCAGGCGGCGGATTTCATGCCCATCGCGCCCGGAAACGTCTATCTAGCCGCTCCAGATCATCATTTGATCCTCGCCGAAGGCCATATCCGGCTCGGCCGGGGGCCACGCGAGAACATGGTCCGGCCGGCCATCGACCCGATGTTCCGTTCCGCCGCCGTCGCCTATGGCTCGCGAGTGATCGGGGTGGTGCTGTCCGGCCTGCTCAGCGACGGGGCGTCGGGGCTGGACGCGATCAAGCGTTGCGGCGGGGTCGCCGTGGTGCAGGACCCGGCCGACGCGATCGCCAATGAGATGCCGCTGAGCGCCATGCGCGCCACGGCCGTGGATCTCACCATTCCTTCGGCCCAGCTCGGCGACGTCTTGTCCGACTTGACGCGCGAGCCGGCGGGATGGCCGGTGCCGGTGCCGCCCGACCTCCGGCTGGAAGTCGACATTGCGGCGGGCGAACGGGTGGACAGCGAGGTGCTGCGCGGGATCGCCGACCCCGCCGCCCTGACCTGCCCCTCCTGCGGCGGCGTCATGTCGGCCGTGCGAGGCGCCAAGCCGTTGCGGTTTCGCTGCCAGGTGGGCCATGCCATGACCGCCGACGTGATGGCCAAGGAGCAGGAGAACGCCGTCGACGAGGCGCTCCGGGTTGCCCTGCGCGTCATCGAGGAACGAGCCGAGCTCGTCTCGCGCATGGCGGATGACGGCCGGAACGCCGGGCGCGCCGCGGTCGCCGAAACCTACGAGGATCGGGCCAAGGAGTATCGGAGATATGCCGACGTCCTCCGCCAAGCGGTGCTCCGCTCCATGGCGCCGATCGAGGGTTCCGAGGACGGCGGAGGCGAGGGTGGAAAGTTTCAGCCCCGCCTTCGGTAAGCCGCATGCTCGAGGAAAATGCAATACGTGAACGAAATTAAACATCGCGTTTATGAGGCGGCGCCGGAAACCTATAACGGCGCCTAAATCGCCCCCGACGCCGCCGTGATCCTGGCGATCGGCGCGGCCGGGGCCGATACGGCGTCGCTGACGCGCGTCCTGACCGACCTGCCGCAAGGATTGACACTGGCGGTGGTTGTCGCCCTTCAGCACCGGGAAGCGTTCGACGAGGCGGCGTTCCGGCGAGCGCTCGACGGGCTCGATGTGGGTGTACAGATCGCCTCGGACGGCGAAGCGGTCGAGGCCGGGCGTATCTACCTGCTCGGCCCCGACCTGATCACGACCGTCGAGGAGGGGCGGTTCAGGACCCGGCCAACCGCGGAAAGCGCGGGGGAGCGCGGCACCATCGACAGCTTCTTCGTGTCTCTCGCACAGGACCAGGACGGCAACGTGACCGGGCTCGTCCTGCGCGGCACGGGCGGGGACGGCACGCTCGGCGTGACCGCCATCAAGGAAGCCGGCGGCCTGACGATCGCCGAGGAGAACGCGGTCGCCGACGGGGAGCTGGAGGCTTCCCAAGGCCCGGCGGCCTTGGCGGACTTCGTTCTTCCAGCCGAGGCGATCGCCGCGCGTGTCGCGCTTCACGCGCGTCATCATGCCCGCGCGGAGGAGGCGCAGATCGCCAGCGCGCGCGCGAGCAAGGATGGCGCGAAGCTCGCCCAGATCGCGGGCGTTCTGCTGGACCACACCGGCCACGACTTCCACGGCTACAAGCGCGCGACGTTCCTCCGGCGCGTGCAGCGGCGGATGCAGGTGGCGCAGGTCGACGACCTCGACGCCTACTTGGCGGTCCTGCGCACGCGGGCCGACGAGACGCGGCAGTTGTTCAACGACCTGCTGATCGGCGTCACCCAGTTCTTCCGGGACCGCCGCGAGTTCGAGTTCCTCGCGGACCGCGTCATCCCCCAGTTGTTCGAAGGGAAGGGACGCGGCGACCAGTTGCGGGTCTGGGTGCTCGGCTGCTCAACAGGCGAGGAGGCTTACTCGCTGGCGATCTTGTTGCGCGAGCACGCCGCGCGGCTGGAGGCGCCCCCGGTGATCCAGATCTTCGCGAGCGACATCGACGGCCGCGCGCTCGCCGTGGCCCGGATCGGCCGATATACACGCAAGCCATCAGCAAGGACGTCACCCCCGAGCGGCTCGCGCGCTGGTTCGTCAAGGAGGGCGACACCTACTGCATCGCCAAGGAGCTGCGGGAGATGTGCGTCTTCTCCCAGCACAGCATCGTCAAGAACCCGCCTTTCTCCCGACTGGACATCGTGTCCTGCCGCAATCTCCTGATCTATCTCGGCGCCGAGCTGCAAAGCCGCGTCATCCCGCTGTTTCATTTCGCCCTCAACCCCGGCCGGTTCCTGTTCCTCGGCACCTCCGAGAACGTTTCGCGGCACGCCAAGCTGTTCACGCCGGTTGATCGCGCGTTCCGCGTTTTTCGGAAGGTCGAGACGGAGAAGCGGGTGCTGCCTGAGCTTCCGTTGTCGCCGCTGGTAACACGGGCGCCGAGCATCGGGCCGCTGGCGCGCCCCGCCGACCTCGACAACCGGCTGGCGCGGCGCGCGGAGCGCGTCGCCGAGCGCTATGCCCCCGCCTACGCCGTCGTCGACGAGCGTTTCGACGTGCTGCACTTCTCGGGCAACGCCGGCCGCTTCATCCACCCGGCCGCCGGGGCGGCGACGTTGAACCTGCCCAACCTCGTGCACGCCAGCCTGCGCCCCGACCTGCGGGACGCGCTGAACAAGGCGGCCCTGGATGACCGGGTCGTTCACGTCGATGGCCTCGTGATGAGCGAGGGCGGGCGCCGGACGCCGGTGGATCTCGTGGTCGAGCACGCCGGCGACGAAGCGAATGCGCAGCGCGGCTTCGTGGTCGTGTTCAAGGACGGCGTCGCGCTGCCCGACGACGACGCGACGCCCCACGATTCGAACGCCGCGCGCGACGAGCACGTTCGGAGTCTCAAGACGGAGCTCGGCGTCACGAGCGAGCGCCTCCAGGCGATGATCGAGGAGCTCGAAAGCACGAACGAGGAATTGAAATCCTCCAATGAGGAGTATCAGTCGCTCAACGAGGAGCTGCAAAGCGCGAACGAGGAGCTGGAAACCTCCAAGGAGGAGTTGCAGTCCGTCAACGAGGAGGTGACCACGGTCAACGGCGAGCTGGCGCACCGCGTCCAGGAGCTGGGCCAAGCCAACAACGACCTCAAGAACCTGCTGGAAAGCACCCAGATCGCGACGATCTTCCTCGACAACGATCTCCGGGTGACGAACTTCACGCCGGCGATCGCCGATATCTTCCACCTGGTCGAGACCGACATCCAGCGACCGATCGAACACATCAAGTTCCGCGTCGCCTATGGCGAGCTGCAGGACGACGTGCGCCGGGTGATCCGCACCCTCGTCGCCATCGACCGCGAGATCGAGAACACGGAAACCGGGGCGCGCTACATCGTGCGCGTCCTGCCGTATCGCAGCACCGACAACTACATCGGCGGCGCGGTGGTGACGTTCACGGACGTGACCTCGCTGACCCGCGCGCAACAAGCGCTGCAGGAAAGCGAGGGGCGGCTCCGCACCTTGATCGAGGGCATTCCGCAGCTGGTCTGGCGCGCCGAACCAGGCGGTCATTGGACGTGGTCGAGCCCGCAATGGAGCGCCTATACCGGGCTCACGGAAGCCGAGAGCCGTGATCTCGGTTGGGTCAAGGCGGTGCATCCGGACGATCGCGAAAGCGCCATGCAGGCTTGGCAGGCGGCCTTCGACGGCGCGCTCAACACGGAGTTCCGGCTGATCGGCGCCGCCGACCAGCGGTATCGCTGGTTCCACGTCCGCAGCGCGCCCGTCCGGGGCGAGCGGGGGCAGATCGTGGAATGGTTGGGAACCTCGACGGAAGTGGACGATTTGCGCCGGCTGCAGGAAGAGCAGAAGGTGATGGTGGCGGAGCTGCAGCACCGCACGCGCAACCTCATCACCGTGGTCCGCTCGATCGCCAATCAGATACTGCGTTCGAGCGATTCGCTCGGGGCGTTCCGCTCGCATTTCAACGACAGCCTGGACGCGCTGTCGCGCGTGCAGGGATTGCTGTCCAAGTCCGGCCAGCAACCATTCACCTTCGGCGCGCTGCTGCGGATGGAGCTCGACGCGCTCGGGGCGGGCACCGCGAGGAGCCGTGTTTTCATGGATGGGCCGGATGTGCCGTTGCGCAAGTCGACGATGCAAACCCTGGCGCTGGCGGTGCACGAACTCGCAACCAACGCCTGCAAGTACGGCGCACTTGCGACGGAGGAGGGACGCCTGCGGGTGACCTGGCAGCTGCGCCACCAAGACGGCGAAGCGCGCTTGAGGATCGAGTGGGCGGAGGACGGCTTCAACCGACCGACTCCTCCGGGCGGTTTGAGCGGCGGTTATGGCCGAAAATTGATTGAGGAGGCGCTGCCTTACACGCTCGACGCCAAGACCAGCTACGAACTGACCGACGCCGCGCTGCGTTGCACGATCGAGCTGCCAGCGGGCGGCTCCGTCGCGAGGCCGGAGAATGAGTAAGGATGTCCGAGGTGAACGTCCTAGCCGGACGCAAGGTCCTGGTTGTTGAGGACGAGTTCCTGATCGTCGACGCGGTGGTGGAAACCCTGCGGGACGGGGGCGTGGAGGTGATCGGGCCGGCGGCCAGCGTCGAGAAGGCTCTCAAGCTGATCGCGGCGACGCCGCAGATCGATGGGGCCATGGTGGATCTCAATCTGCGGGGCGAGATGTCGTTCCCGGTGGCCGATGCGCTGCAGGCGCGCGGCGTGCCGTTCGCTTTCACGACCGGCTACGACGGGGGCGCGATCCCCGAGCGCTATGCCCGCGTCCCACGCTACCAGAAGCCCGCCCAGGCGACGGAGATCGTGACCGCCCTGTTCAGCTGACGCGCCGCGCCGCCGCCGCGCCTGGCCCGGTGATCGGCGGCGTGTTCAACACGTTCCCCTACACCTCGTTCTCGCAGAACGTGGGCTTGGTTGGCATCACGGGCGTCCGCAGCCCCCTCGTCTGCGCCGTGGGCGGCGGCATTCTCCTCCTGCTCGGCCTGGTGCCGAAGATGGCCTACGTCGTCGCGTCCGTGCCGGAATGCGTGCTGGGCGGCGCCGGGGTCGTGATGTTCGGCATGGTGGCCGCGACCGGCATCCGCATCCTCGCCGGGGTGGATTACGGTCGCGCGCGCGCCGCGCGGTTGGTGGGGGGGCTCTCGGTCGGCGGCGGCCTGATCCCGCGGGTTTCGGCGGGGTCGCGCGCGCGACGCGCTGTTAGTGGTGTAGATCTCGGTCGTCGACGTAAAAATAAAACTGGTTTCGCCGCAGTTCTTCTCGGCGTTCCCGGCGATCCTGAAGCCGATGCTGGACAGCGGCATCCTGCTTTGCACGGTCGCCGCCGTGCTGCTCAACGCCTCTTCCACGCGCGCGGCGCGCGTCGGACGCCCTCGGCGGCGCCACCGCCTCCGCGCGCGCGGGCACGTGTGGCCGGCAGTGGAAACCCGCACGCGGCCGAGGGGTTGAAAGGGATCGCATTCAGGGGGCAACGCGGTGAGCAAGCGCGAGGGCAACGACGAGATCACGAGCCGGGGCACCGTCAAGGGCCATCACGCCCGACCGGGCGACGATGTCACGGAGGGCGGCGTGGCCCCCGCGCCGACCGAAGGCCACGGCGCGCCCAAGGGGTCCGCTTCCAAAGCCTCCGCCGAGGGCGCCGAGGAGGGCGAGGACACCAGCGCCGCCACCGCCGGCAAGGCGGAAAAGGAGCACGCGGCGGAAGTCGGGGCGGCCAAGACGCAAGCGGGGCGCGGCCACCGCAAGCACGATCAATAACGCGGCGAGCGCCCGCCTCAGCTTCCCTGATAGGTGCTGTATCCGTATGGCGCCAGCAGCAGCGGCACGTGAAGGTGCGTCGCGGCGTCGAGAACACGGAAACGGATCGGGATCTCGTCGTAAAGGCCGGGCCCGCCGTTCAAGCCAGCCCGCCATTCGCCGACCGCGAACACCAGCTCGTAGGAGCCAGGAGCGTATGCGGCGCCTTCCAGCAGCGGCGCGCTGACCCGGCCATCGGCGTTGGTGCGCCACGAGCCGAGCGCCTCCCGTCGATCCTCGACGATACGGAACAGCGTCAGGGCTAGACCGCCGGCCGGCTGTCCTCGCGCCACGTCGAGCACGTGTACCGTCAGCCGTCCGCCCTCAGCCATCGTTCCCTCCAAGCAGGTCAGCCAAGCGAAAGCGCGCGATCCGCGCCACTTCCGTGAGCGCCCGGCGGCGCTCGGCGTCGGGCGGGCCGCCCAGCCGCGCTTGCATCGCGCGCAGGATCGCCGCCCGGTCCCGCTCGCCGCGGACCGCGATGATGAACGGAAAGCCGAACCGCTCGCGATATATCTCGTTTGCCCGCGCGAACCGCGTCGCCTCGTTCCCCTCCACGGCGTCGAGGCCCAAGCCGCCCTGTTCGCCCCGCGATGCCGCGGTGAGCGGGCCGGGCCGGGCGAGCTCGGGAT
>CAXUIE010000111.1:8102-9525 GCA_964250825.1 uncultured Acidisphaera sp.
CGTTCGATGCAGCGCGTCGAGCGAGGCGAACGGCCGCCGCGCCCAGGCCGCCTCCGCCACCCACGGCGAATGCTCGAACACGCCGCCCAGCAACGCCACGAAGCTCGCCCGGTCCAAGGCGTTCACGTCCGTCAAGCCGCTCTCCCATCGGTGGGCATGGTGGAACCGGCCGCTGCAGCTATCATGCCAGACGACGCGCGACGAGTGGCACGATGCTTGCTGCTCGGCGCCGATACGGAGCATCCGTGACGGAGCAAAACCATGCCGCTCATCCACAACACCTATGGCAAGGGCCGTGTCCGCGTCCTCCGCCTGCATCGCGCCGGGGACGGGCGGCACGAGGTTCGCGAACTGACGATGAAGGTGCTGCTTGAAGGCGATTTCGCCCGCTCCTTCACCGAGGGCAACAACGCGACCACGGTGGCGACCGACACCGTCAAGAACCTCGTGAACGTGGTCGCGCGCGAACAGCTCGACGCCGACTCCGAGCCGTTCTGCCGCGCCGTCGCCGCCCGCTTCCTCGACCGATACCCGCAGATTTCCCGCGTCGTCGCAACCGCGCACGAAACGCGCTGGCAGCGCCTCATGCTCGATGGCCAGCCGCACCCGTACGGCTTCACCCTGGACGCGAACGGCAAGCCGACCGTCCGGGTCTCGGCGAGCCGGGAAGAAACGCGGACCATCTCGGGCGTCGAGGGTTTCACCTTCATGAAAACGACCGAGTCCGGCTGGGTGGGCTATGTGATGGACGAATACACCACCCTTCCCGAGACCCGCGACCGCATCGCCGCGACCAGCATGGACGCGAGCTGGGACTGGGAACGCGACCCCGCGAGCTTTCCCGAGGCCAACAGCCGCGTGCTCGACACGATGCTTCGCGTGTTCTCGACGACGTATAGCGAAAGCGTGCAGGACAGCCTCTACCGCATGGGCGAGGCGGTGCTGGACGCGGTGCCGGAGGTGGCGCGCGTGCGAATGGCCTGCCCCAACAAGCATTACATCCCGATCAATCTCGCGCCGTTCAAGCTCGACAACCGCAATCAGGTGTTCCTTCCCACCGACGAGCCGCACGGGCAAATCGAGTGCGCGGTCGGGCGCGGCGAGGCCCGATGAGCTATCCGCCGCGGGTGTCCTTCGTCAGCACGGCCGGATAGTCGGCCGCGCGACCGTCGACGATCGCCTCGAGATCGTGATGAAGGTCCTCGTCGTGGTCCGGCCGAACCTGCTCGGCGGCCGCGCGAAACCAATGTTCCTGCGCGCGGCCGTCCGGCCGTCCCTCGCGTTCCCAGATGAAGTAGGCCCGCTCGCGGACAAGCTTTTCCTCGCCTGAAGTGAGCGCACGCATCACGGCCTCCGTGTTTGACGTCTTGTGTGGTCCGTTCGGTTCGGAATCTGTGCCACGCCGGACGGCAAAGGGCCAAGG
>CAXUIE010000112.1:0-6852 GCA_964250825.1 uncultured Acidisphaera sp.
GAATATAACCAGCGCCTGTCGGTCCGCCGGGCGCAGGCGGTCACCGCCGAGCTCGTCCGCGACGGCGTCTCGCATGAAGCGATCGCGGTGCAAGGCTTCGGCGAAACCCACCTCCTGGTCCCGACCAAGGCCGGGGTGCGCGAGCCGCAGAACAGGCGAGTCGAGATCATCCTGCGTTGAGCAGATTCCCGACGGCGGCAGCGGGCCGGAAGTCCTTCCAAGTCGGCCGGGTGGCGAAGTAAGAGAGCGCGCCATCCCGGAGCGCCGCATGAACGAGCAAACCGTCGTCCCCGTGATCCTCTCCGGCGGATCCGGCAGCCGCCTCTGGCCGGTATCACGGGAAAGCTTCCCCAAGCAGCTTTGGCCGCTGATCTCCAGCCGGTCGATGATCCAGGAAACCGCGCTGCGCGCGCGCGGCCCAGGCTTCGCGCCGCCCGTCGTGGTCTGCAATCACGAGCATCGCTTCCTGATCGCCGAGCAGCTTCGCGCCGCCGGCATCGAGGCGGCCCGCGTCGTGCTCGAGCCCGTCGGCCGCAACAGCGCCCCGGCGATCGCGGCGGCTGCCCTCCTCGTGTCCGAGACCGATCCCAACGCGGTGCTGTGGATGATGGCCGCCGACTCGGCGATCGCCGATGCCGATGCGCTTCACCGGCTCCTCGATCATGCGGTCGAAGGCGCGCGCCAGGGGCGCATCGTCACGTTCGGGATGCAGCCCCACGCCGCCGAGACCGGCTACGGCTACATCGAGGTGGGCGACCCGCTGCCCGGCTTGCCCGGCATTCACGCCCTTGCGCGTTTCATCGAGAAGCCGGACGCGCCGACCGCGGCCAAGCTCGCCGGCTCGGGACGCCATCTGTGGAATTCGGGCATGTTCGTCTTCACCGCCCGGACCTTGCTCGAGGAGCTGGAAACCTACGCGCCGGACGTGCTTCGCGCGGTGCGCCGCGCCGTTGACGATCGCAGCCAGGACCTCGACTTTATCCGCCTCGCTCCGGCGCCGTTCGCGGCCGGCCCGAACATCAGCCTCGACTACGCGGTGGCGGAACACACCCATCGGGCGGCGGTCATCCCGGCCGACCTCGGCTGGTCCGACGTCGGCAGCTGGGGCGCGCTCTGGGAACTCGGCGAGAAGGACACGAGCGGCAACGTGTCCCTGGGCGACGTCGTGCTGGAGTCCGCCACCGACTGCTACGCCCGCAGCGACGGCGTCCTGACCGCGGTTGTGGGCCTTTCCGACGCGGTGGTGGTGGTGACCAAGGACGCCGTGCTCGCCATGCATCGCGACCACGCCCAGGACGTCAAGCGCGTGGTCGACCGCCTAAAGCAGGCCGGACGCCATGAGGCGGTCGCGCATAACCGCGTTTACCGGCCGTGGGGCTTCTACGAGAGCCTGATCGAGGGAGACCGCTTCCAGGTCAAGCGCATCGTGGTCACGCCGGGCCATAAGCTTTCCTTGCAGAAGCACTTCCATCGGGCGGAGCATTGGGTGGTGGTGAACGGCAGCGCCCTCGTGACCTGCGATGAACGCGAGGTGCTGGTTCGGGAGAACGAAAGCATCTACCTCCCGCTCGGCGCCGTGCACCGGCTCGAAAACCCCGGCCGCATCCCGCTCACCCTCATCGAGGTGCAATCGGGTGCCTATCTCGGCGAGGACGACATCGTGCGGATCGAGGACACCTACGGGCGCTCATAGCGGGATGCCGCCGCGAAGCCGCGGCTAGACCGTTGTGGCCCGGGCCGCGATCGTTTAACGCAGAGCGATGCCCACCGCACTCATCACCGGCGTCACCGGCCAGGATGGCGCGTATCTCGCCCGGCTTCTGCTCGGCAAGGGCTATGAGGTGGTCGGGCTGATGCGCCGCTCGGCGTCGTCCGACGTGATCGGCGAGCGGCTGCGCTGGCTGGGCGTGCTGGACCACGTTCGGCTGGTGGACGGCAATCTCACCGACCTTTCCAGCCTCATCCGCATCGTCGAGGCGCATCGGCCGGACGAAGTGTACAACCTGGCGGCGCAAAGCTTCGTCGCGGCCTCCTGGCAGCAGCCGCTGCTGACCGGCGGCGTCACCGGGCTCGGCGCCGCCAACATGCTGGAAGCGGTGCGCATCGTCCGGTCGGACGCCCGCTTCTACCAGGCGTCCTCCTCGGAGATGTATGGCCGCGTCCAGGCGACGCCCCAGGACGAGCGCACGCCGTTCTACCCGCGCAGCCCCTACGCGATCGCCAAGCTGTATGCGCATTGGATGACGGTCAACTATCGCGAAAGTTTCGGGCTGAACGCCTCGTCTGGCATCCTGTTCAACCACGAAAGCCCGCTCCGGGGCATCGAGTTCGTCACCCGCAAGGTCACGGACGGGGTTGCGCGAATCAAGCTCGGCTTGGCGCGCGAGTTGCCGCTGGGCAATCTCGACGCCAAGCGCGATTGGGGACACGCGCAGGATTATGTGTCCGCCATGTGGCTGATGTTGCAGCAGGAGCAGCCCGACGATTATGTGATTGCGACGGGACGAAGCGTTTCCATCCGCGAAATGATCGCGACCGCGTTCGCTTGCGCCGGGCTCGATTGGCAGCAGCATGTCACGACGCGCCCGGATTTGATGCGCCCGGCCGAGGTTGAGTTGCTGCAAGGCGACGCGGCCAAGGCCCGCCGGGTGCTCGGCTGGGCGCCGACCGTCACCCTGGAGGCGATGCTTCACGAGATGGTCGAGGCGGACCTCGCGCGACACCACGCGCGGCTCCCGCGCTGACCGTCTGGGGATGGACCCGTCGCGCATCCTGCTCACCGGCGCAGGCGGGTTTGTCGGGCGGCATCTGACCCGAGCGCTGCGCCAGGCGTTCCCGTCCGCCGACATCCTGGGCACCGGCGTCGCCGATTCGGTCGGGTCCGGGCTGCGGGCGATGGATTTGACCGATACGGATGGCATGCAGGCGACGGTCGGCCGGTTCAAGCCTGACGCTTGCGTCCATTTAGCGGGCGTCACCGCGATTCCGGTCGCCAGGAGCGATCCCGACCAAGCCTGGCGCGTGAACCTGCTCGGCACGCTCGGGCTGGCACGCGCGATCCTCGAGCGCGCGCCGGGATGCCGCTTCGTGTTCGCCTCCAGCGCGGAGGTGTACGGCGGGTCGTTTCGGTCCGGCGCGGCGCTGGACGAGGAGGCGTTGCTGGCGCCCGCGAACACCTACGCGGCAACCAAGGCGGCGGCGGACCTCGCACTGGGCGCGCTCGCGGCGGAGGGCCTACAGGCCGTGCGGCTGCGTCCGTTCAACCACACGGGGGCGGGTCAGTCCGGCGAGTTCGTCGTGGCTGCGTTCGCGCGTCAGATCGCCCGGATCGAGGCCGGACACCAACCCCCGGTGCTTCGGGTCGGAGCGTTGGAGCCCCGCCGCGATTTCCTCGACGTTCGCGACGTGTGCGAGGCCTATGTCGCGTCCGTGCGCGCGAGCCCGATCGAGCCGGGCGTGGTGCTCAACATCGCCTCCGGTATGCCGCGCCGAATAGGCGACGTGCTCGACGCCTTGCGTCGGCTGGCCGGGATCGAAGCCGACGTGGAGACCGGCGCCAAGCTGCTCCGGCCATCGGAGATCGCGTCCGCTAGCGGCAATGCCGGGCGGGCGAAGGCGGTGCTTGGGTGGCAGCCGCGCACGCCCTGGGAGACGACCTTGCGGACGGTGCTGGACGACTGGCGGGAACGGGTGCGCGATGAGCCATCGCCGTCGTAGAAAGGACCGAGCGAGTTTGCCCACCGCCAGGAGTTCGATATGAGCCTGCCCATTTGTTCCGCGTCTCTAGCCCGGCTTGGGCATCTTGCGGCACTGGCGGTGCTCGGCGGCTTGACCGGTTGCGTCGGCTCACCCAGGGTGGCCCGGCCCGCTACATACGCCGCGGTTTGCTCCGCGGGCCCCTATCTTTGCCAGCTGCCGGGACCGGCGCCCGTGGGCACGCAATGCACCTGCCCCGGGATCAGCTCGCCCGCGTTCGGCGCGGTGCGCTGACGAGTAGATCGAGACCAGCACTCGACCAGGGGCGGCGCGGCGTTTCGGAGACCGCTTTGACATCGCAAACACGCGGCGACGAGCAACCCGAGGAACGCGGTTTTCTCCAGGGGGTCGGAGACCGGCTGCGCCTCGCCCGGGTCCAGCGCGGGATGTCGCGCCGGCTGCTCGCGGCGCGCTCGGGCTTGTCCGAGCGCTACATCGCCCAGATGGAGGCCGGCCGCGGGAACGTCTCGATCCTGCTGTTGCGGGCGCTCTGTCGGGCGCTCGACACGCCGCCGGCGTCCTTGCTCGACGACCGGCCGGAGCCGCTCGACGGATTGCTGCTCAGGCTAAGCGCCGCGCAGCAGACGGAGGCCCGGGCTCTCCTGCTCGAGCGCTTCGGCACCGGGCCTGCCGCGCGCAAGCGCCGGATCGCGTTGATTGGCCTGCGCGGCGCCGGCAAATCGACGCTTGGCCGCCTGTTGGCCGAACAACGGGGCGTGCCGTTCTACGAACTCGACGGCGAAATCGAGCGCGAAGCCGGCATGACCGTGGCGGCGCTGTTCGAGCAGCAAGGCCAGAAAGGCTATCGGCGGCTCGAGCGGCTGGCGCTGCACCGGCTGGTGGCGCAGTTCGAAGCGGTGATCGCCACCGGCGGCGGCATTGTGGCCGAGCCCGGCACCTTCAATCTGCTGCTCAGCTACTGCCGCACGGTTTGGATCATGGCGAGCCCCGAGGAACACATGCGCCGCGTGCTCGACCAGGGCGACCTGAGGCCGATGCGGGACAGCACGCAAGCGATGCGGGAGCTGCGCGCGATCCTGGCAAGCCGCGAGCCGCTGTATCGCCGCGCGGAGCTGGTGCTCGACACCTCGGGCAAGCCGGTGGGCGAAAGCCTCCGCCTGCTTGCCCAGCTTGTGGAGATAGTGCCCGGCTGAGCGAGCGCGTGGCGGCCCAGCTCAGGCTTCCGCCATGCCCTTTGCCGCGAGCTCCTGGCGGGCCTCCTCGGTCTTGCCGAGATCAAGGCCCATGCCCCGAAGCACATGGGGCGCCTTGGTGAACTGGACGCGTGCGTAGTCGATTACCTCCACCCGGTTGCCCCAGGGGTCGAGAAAGTCGAGGAACGGCCCATCAACCATCGTGGCGCCCGCCGCTTCGGCGAGCGCGCGCACCGCCGAGCGGTCGTCCACCGCCACCCCGAAATGCCGATGGCTCGCCGGCTGACGCAGCGAACCCTGCATCAAGGCGATGAACTGATCGCCGAGATCAATGAAAGCAGCGCGCTCGCCCTTGCCGCGCAGGGTGAAGCGGAAGATGCGGCCATAGAAGGCGAGCGCCGCCTCGATATCCCCGACTTCGAGGGCGATGTGGTTGATGCCGACCAGGGCCGGCCTGCGGTCGTCAGCCATGCGCCTCTCCCGTTCAGTTCAAGCCTTGGCTCGTAGCTGGGCATGGGATGTCCCGTTACGTCAGCGCAGCTTGCCGGAGACAGCCCTGGCGGGCAACGCTATGGCCGGCATGCGGAAGGGGCGGTGATGCGGGCTGCGGTGTTCCATCAAGCGGGCGAGAAACTGGCGATCGAGGAGCGGCAGCGCCCGACGGCGGAGCCCGGCGAACTCGTGCTCAAGGTCGCCTTCGCCGGCATATGCGGGTCCGACATTCACGCTACCGAGAAGAGTTCGTTCCCGCTGGAAGCCGGGACGGTGCTCGGGCACGAGTTCGCCGGCGAGGTCGTCGAATCCCGCTCGGCCGACTGGCATCTGGGCGACCGGGTGATCGGCGAGCCGCTCCGGGAATGCGACGAATGCCGTCCGTTCGGGCAATGCAAGGAAGGGCTCGGCATCCTCTGCGGCAGGAGCCGCATCATCGGCCTCTCGGCCGACGCGCCGGGAGCGTATGCGGAATACGTGCGGCTCGGGGCCGGACACGCCTTGCGCGTCCCGGACGGCATCACCCTCAAGACCGCCGCGCTCGCCGAGCCGCTCGCGGTCGGCGCGCACGCGGTGCGCCTGGCCGGAACGCTGTACGGGCAGCGCGTGCTGGTGGTCGGCGCCGGCCCGATTGGGCTCGCGGTGATCGCGTTCGCCCGTTTCGCTGGCGCGCGGGAGATCGGCGTGAGCGAGATCGACCCCACCCGGCGGGAGCGCGCCGTAGCCGCAGGCGGCAGTATCCTGCTCGATCCGGCCGCCGAGCCGATCGGCCCGGCCTTCGCCAAGGCGGCCGGGGGTGCCCCCGAGGTGATCTTCGAATGCGTGGGCGCACCGGGCTTGCTGCAAGCCTGCATGGAGCTGGCGCCGACCCACGGACACATCGTCGTGGTCGGGGTCAACCGGAACGAGGACGTTATCCTGCCGCGCGTCGGCATCCGCAAGGAGCTGACCATCCGCTTCGCCCTCGGCTACAACCGGCAGGATTTCTCGCTCGTGCTGAACTTGATGGAAGCCGGCAGGATCGACGCCGACGCGCTGGTCTCTGGCGTGATCGGCATGGCCGAGCTGCCCGAGATGTTCGAGCGCCTGCGCCGGCCAAACCCGCATGGTAAGGTGCTGATCGACCCGTCGCGATAGGAGCACGACGAGCGACACGCCGATCCACGCTCGCCAGCCGATCCCGGAGAGCGGCTTACTAAGCTGGAGACGATCGCCGAGGGGTTCGGCCGGTTGCACCGGCCTGCTACAGCCATAAGGGGAAACCACCGTGCGCGCGATCTGGTACGAACGGCAAGGGCCCGCCCGCGAGGTGCTGACGGCGAGCGAGCTGGCCACGCCGACAGCCGCGCAGGGCGAGGCGCTGGTGCGCTTGATGGCATCCGGGGTGAACCCGGCGGATACCTACATGCGGCGCGGCGAGGCGGGGCCGATGGCTTACGCGCGCATCGTG
>CAXUIE010000112.1:6862-9429 GCA_964250825.1 uncultured Acidisphaera sp.
TTGGTGCGGCACAGCGGCCGAGTACATCGCGCTCGATGCCGACCTAATCACGCCGCTGCCCGACCACGCGTCGTTCGCGGAGGGCGCCACCCTCGGGATTCCGTGCATGACGGCGCATCGTTGCGTGTTCCTGGCCGGCCCCGTTCAGGGCCGCACCGTGCTGGTCACCGGCGGCGCGGGCGCGGTCGGCCATTACGCCGTGCAGCTCGCGTCGTGGGCCGGAGCCATGGTCATCGCGACGGTAAGTTCAGACGAAAAGGCCGCGCGGGCGCGCGCCGGGGGTGCCGCGCACACGATCAACTATCGGCGGGAGGATGTCGCCGACCGCGTGCTCGACCTGACGGGAGGAGCCGGGGTCGACCACGTCGTGGATGTGGATTTCGGCGGCAATCTCGCCGCCACGTTCGCAAGTCTCCGCGAGAACGGCAGCATCGCCTTCTATGCGACGAGCGGCGGGCCAAACCCGACGGTGCCCGCGCGATCGCTGATGCTCAAGAATGTCTCGATCCACGGGATGCGGCTGCCCGGCTCGCCGCACGAGAGCCGTCGCCGCGCGCAGTCCGACATCCTCGCTTGGCTCAAGGGCGGCAAGCGCATCCTGTCGGTGGCCGCCGAGTTTCCGTTGCTGGCGGCCGCCGCCGCGCACGAGGCGGTCGAGGCGGGCGGCAAGATCGGCACGGTGGTGGTCCGGCCGGATCACGTCACCGATTGAATTGCTCGTCCTTCGGCACGTCGTCATCCGGGCCGACATACAGCTTTGCGCACTCATCGCCGAGCACGCCGCCAGCCACTTCAAGATCGTCGCGGAACGCGTCGCGGATAAAGTCCATCGTGTCGAGATGCCGGTCCTCGAAATACATCGGATGGACCTGATGCCGCTCAGCGCCGTACACGATGCGGCCGATCTTGGCCCACACCGAGGCCATCGTGCACATGCCGCAGGGCTGCAACGTCGAATAAAGCGTCGCGCCCCGGAACTCCGATTGCGACAAACGCTCGCCCGCGCGGCGCATGGACACGATCTCGGCATGGGCGGTTGGGTCGTGGCGCATATCCACCTCGTTGTGACCTTCGCCCACGACCTTTCCGTGGAGCACGATCACGCAGCCGATCGGGTTGGCACCCGGCTTACGGTCCCCCTGTTCGGCGAGCGCCATCGCGCGACGCATGAAGTCGGCATCTGTCTGGTCGGTCGGCATCGCGGGTCAGCGTCCATAGGGAACAAAGGTTCCGCATGGGGGCACACGCACCGGCAGCGACCGAATGAAATAGTCCGAGGATCAGCCCGCACGCTTCCATTGCACCAGCGTGCACGGCGTCTTGGCATCGTCATGCGGCTCGAACACGGCCTCGACCGGCGCGCCAATGCGGACCTCGTGCTGCGGGTCTCCGAGCAAGTTGCCGAGCATCCGGATGCCGCCGGCGTGCGGCAACTCGACGAGGACGGCGATATATGGGCCGAAGCCCTTGAGCGCCGGATGCACCGGGTGCCAGCACCGCGTCCACGTCCAGATGGTGCCGCGCGGCGCGACCTCGACCCACTTCATGTCCCAGGAACGGCAGTTGTGGCACAGCCACTCCGGCCCCCATTGCCAGGTCTGGCAAGCGCCGCAACGCTGCACCACGAGCTTGCCGGCCCGCGTGCCTTCCCAGTACGGCAGGTCGAGCTTGTCAGTCTCGGTGACGGGCTCGGGCAGCCCCTTCGGCAGGTAGGACATCAAAGGGTCTCCTCGGAACCGAACACCATGGTCGAAACGGGCGTCACCATCGGCCCCGCGATGACGCCCGCCACCTGGGCGTTCGGCACCTGCGCCGTCGACGTGCCGCGAAGCTGACGCACCGCCTCGATCTGCAACTCGAGCCCGTGCATGTAGCACTCGGCGAGGTTGCCGCCCGAGGTGTTGAGCGGCAGCTTGCCGGACGGCGCCAGCAGGTTCTCGAGCGTGAGAAACTCGTTGCATTGCTCGGGCTCGACAAAGCCGTGCTCGGTCAAGCTCATCAGCACGCCGCCCGTGAAGTTCTCGTAGCTTTGCAGCACATCGACGTCCTTGGGGCCGAGCTTGGCCATCTCCCATAGACGCGGGGCGACCGGGCCGAAGCTCGCCGAATGGAAATCGGGCGCATTGAAGCTCCGCGCCGCGTTGCGGTGGTCGGAACCTTGCGCGACGGCGAGCACGTAGGCGGGCTTCTGCTTAAAATCCTTGGCGCGTTCGGCCGAGACCAGGACCAGCGCCGCAGCACCGTCGTTCTCCTGACAGCAATCGAACAGGTGATACGGCTCGCTGATCCAGCGCGACGCCTCGTAGGTCTCCTCCGTCAGCGGCCGGCCATACATCACCGCGCGCGGGTTGGACTGCGCATGGTGGTAGGACGCCAGCGCCAACGCCCGCAGAGCGTCCTGCTTGATCCCGTGCTCGTGCATGTAGCGCATGATCTTGAGCGCAAACCGTTGCGCCGGGACGAAGATGCCGTATGGGTTGATCAGCGCGTTGTCGCCGGACACGGTGCCGCCAGCCTGCGCCTGGCCGAAGCGGGCGAACTGGCCCTGCGCCAAGGCGCGGTACACC
>CAXUIE010000113.1:0-9400 GCA_964250825.1 uncultured Acidisphaera sp.
CATTCGCATTGGCAGCCCTCAATCGTTCCGTTTTCCCGGCGAGAGAGCTAGCGACACGTGAATAGGTCGAGCGATGGCGGAACCAATACAATAGAGTTACAAGCGGATGTCAGCCGCCGATAAAAGCCCCCCTATGACATCGTTACCACACCGCGCAGCGCTGGGCGTCCGGTGCTGACCCACGCATTGCCGTCGCTTGGACGTCGTTGGCGAGCGCGTCAGTTTGGCCCGAATTCGGCGCGGATGGCCGCTGAATGCTCGCCGATTGCGGGGACCGGTCCGAGCGTGCGCGCGCCCTCGCTCCCAAGAATCGGCGGCGCCGCAATGACGACCGGCCCGGCGGGGGTCCCGACGGTCGCGCGGCGCAGCGCGGGGTGGCGCGCGAACTCGGCCACGCTGTTGACGAAGCCGTACGCGGCGTTCGCCGCCCGGAGCTTCTGCGCGGCCTCGTCGCGGGTGAACCGGGCGAACCGCGCCCCCACGTAGGCGTCCACGGCGGCGCGATTGGCGACGCGGCGGACGTTGGTCTCAAAGCCGGGACGCTGCGGCAGGTCCGGCTCCTCCATGAAGCGTGCGCAGAAATCCGCCCATTCGCGCTCGTTCTGGATCGAGATCAGCACCAGCGCGCCGTCGGCTGTCGGGAACGCGCCATAAGGGCAGATGGACGGGTGCGCGAGGCCCAGGCGTTCGGGCGCGCGGCCCGTGCCCTCGTAGAACAGCAGCGGGACGTTCATCCAGTCCGCCATGCCGTCGAACAGGCTGACGTGGACCCCCTTGCCCTGCCCGGTGATGCCGCGCTCGATCAGCGCTTCCAGCACCCCGGCGTGCGCCGCCATGCCGCAGGCGATGTCACAGGCCGAGACGCCGACCCGGCCGGGGCCGGCGGGGAGGCCGGTCACCATGGCCAAGCCCGATTCCGCCTGCACCAGGAGGTCGTACGCCTTCATCGCGGTGTAGTCGCCGCTCTCGCCATAGCCCGTGATGTCCACCGTGACGAGGCGCGGATAGCGCTGGCGAAGCGCGTGCGACCCGAAGCCGGCGCGCGCTGCGGCGCCGGGTGCGAGGTTCTGGATGAATACGTCCGCGCGGGCGAGCAGCCGATGCAGCAGGGCAGCGTCGTCCGGCTGCTTGATGTCGGCGACCAGGCTCTGCTTGCCCCGGTTGAGCCACACGAAGTAGCTGGATTGGCCGCGCGCCGCCTTGTCATAGCCGCGCGCGAAGTCGCCCTCGGCGCGCTCGATCTTGATTACCCGCGCGCCCGCGTCCGCAAGGCGCGAGCTGCAATAGGGAGCCGCGACCGCCTGCTCGATCGCTACGACCAGTAGTCCTTCGAGCGGGCGAGCCACGGCCCTGCCCTCGCTTAGTAGCTACGAGGCAACCCCAGCACGTGTTCGGCCACGTAGGACAGGATCAGGTTGGTGCTGATCGGCGCCACCTGGTACAGCCGCGTCTCACGGAACTTGCGCTCCACGTCGTATTCTTCCGCGAAGCCAAAGCCGCCATGCGTCTGGATGCAGGCCTCCGCGGCAGCCCAGGCCGCGTCCGCGCCGAGCATCTTGGCCATGTTGGCCTCCTCGCCGCACGGCAGGCCGGCCTCGAACTTGGCGCACCCGGCCTTCACCATCAGCTCGGCGGCGCGCATCTCCGCGTAGGCCTTCGCGATCGGGAACTGGATGCCCTGGTTTTGTCCGATCGGCCGGCCGAACACCCGCCGCTCGTTGGCGTAGTCGACGGACTTCTTGGTGAACCATTTGGCGTCGCCGATCGTCTCGGCCGCGATCAGCAGCCGCTCGGCGTTCATCCCGTCGAGGATGTAGCGAAACCCGCGGCCCTCCTCGCCGATGAGGTTGGCCGCCGGCACCTCCATGTTGTCGAAGAAAACCTCGTTGGTGTTGTGGTTCATCATCGCGCGGATCGGCCGAATGGTCAGGCCGTGGCCGAGAACCGTCCGCATGTCGACGATGAACGTCGAAAGCCCGTCGGTCTTCTTCTTCTCTTCGCCTTTCGGGGTGGTGCGCGCGAGCAGCAGCATCAGGTCCGATTGCAGGGCGCGGCTGGTCCAGACCTTCTGGCCGTTGACGATGTATTTATCGCCCTCGCGCTTGGCGAAGGTGCGCAGGCTAGTGGTGTCCGTCCCGCTGGTGGGCTCGGTCACCCCGAACGCCTGCAGCCGGAGCTCGCCGGTCGCGATTTTGGGCAGATACTTGCGCTTCTGCTCCTCCGAGCCGTGCCGGAGAATGGTGCCCATGATGTACATCTGAGCGTGGCAGGCGGCGCCGTTGCAGCCTTCGGACTGCACGGTTTCCAGGATCGCCGCCGCGGCCGAGATCGGCAGGCCGGAGCCGCCGTACTCCTCGGGAATGAGCACCGACAGGTAACCGGCCTCGGTCAGCGCCGTCACGAATTCGGTGGGATAGGCTCGTTCCGCATCGAGCTTGCGCCAGTACTCGCCGGGAAAGCGCGCGCACAGCTTGCGTACCTCCTCGCGGATCTCCGCGTGCGGGTCGTCGAGCAGGTTGGCTTCGGCCGGGACATGGTCCATCGCGGTTCTCCGGGCGGTGTCCACTGGATTACGGCCGGTCTGGCGAGCGCGCAAGCCAGGCGCCCGCCCGCCAGGAACCTACATCGTCATCGGAACGCCATAGTAGTCGTTCACTTGGCGTCCATACGCCGGATCATTCCACGCGGACGTGTCAGTGGCGGCATAGGACGGCGCGCCTTCCAGGCGCGAGCGGTCAATATCCACCACATACCCGCTCTGGCGCGGATCATAGGTCAGCGACTGCCACGGCAGCGGATGATATCGGTCGCCAATTCCGAGAAAGCCGCCGAAACTCATGATGGCGTAGCTGGCTTTTCCGGAAATTCTTTCGAGCATCACGTCATAGATGCTGCCAGAGCTTCTCACCCGCCTTGGTGTAAACGTTGGTGCCGTTGACCTTGCTGGCCGCGATGAGCTGGCCGCCCGTGTCCGACGGATTATTGAGGTCTGCCATATCCTTCCCTCCGTCATCGAGGCTGGGCCGCATGCCCGCTTCAGGGCAATCCCCCCCGCTTCCCAGAGGCAAAGTCCACGCGTTCAACACACCGTCTTCGCGGCAGGTTCGCGCTCCACGGAAACGTCATCGCGCTTGGGAACGAGGGACCAATCGCGTGGCCGCGTTTGCCTTGCTCCGATCCAGGGGGCATGAAGGCGGCGGAGGCGTGCGGATGGCGGACGGACCCTGGCAGGCGGCGGTGTTTGCGGCACTCAAGCAGGCGGGTATCCGTCAGGTGGGCTACGTGCCGGACGCGGGGCACGCGCACCTGATCGAGGCGGCGCACGCCGATACGGGCATGCGTGCCGTGGTGCTGACCACGGAGGAAGAGGGCGTGGCGCTGGCCGCGGGCGCGTGGCTTGGCGGCGAGCGAGCGGTGCTGCTCATGCAGTCCTCGGGCGTCGGCAACACGATCAACATGCTGTCCCTCCCCACCAATTGCCGCATGCCGTTCCTGACCCTGGTGACGATGCGCGGCGAATGGGGCGAGTTCAATCCGTGGCAGGTGCCGATGGGCAGCGCCACGCCCGGCGTGCTCGAGCGCGCCGGCGTCCATGTGCTGCGGGCCGAACGGGCGGAGGAGGCCGCCGAGACGGTTTCGGCTGCGGCGATGCTCGCCTTCGACAGCCGCGTGCCGGTCGCGGTGCTGTTCTCCCAACGGTTGATCGGCGCGAAAGTGTTCGTGACCGCCGGCAGCGAAGTGCGACGCGAAAACCTCATCGCCGGCAGCGACGCGCGAGCCGCGAACTCATGAGTCAAGGAACATTGGACCGCCGCGCCGTCGTGGCCGCCCTGCTTCGCGGTCCGGGTGAGCTGCTGGTCGTCACCGGCCTCGGCTCCACCACCTACGACGCCGGCGCCGCCGGCGACCGGCCGGAGAACTTCTATCTATGGGGAGCCATGGGCGGTGCGGCCATGATCGGCCTCGGCCTCGCCCTGGCGCAGCCGAGCCGGCGCGTGCTGGTGCTGACGGGAGACGGCGAAGCGCTGATGGGGATGGGCGCGCTGGCGACGATCGCGGCGCAGCAACCCGGCAACCTGTCGATCGCGGTGCTCGACAACGGGCGGTTCGGCGAGACCGGCGCCCAGCGCAGCCACACCGCCTACACGACCAACCTCGCCGCCGTCGCCGCTGCTTGCGGTTGGCGCGCCATCGCCGAGGCGCGCGCGATGGCGGAGGTCGAGGCCCTCCGACCCCGATTACGTGCGGAACCGTTGTTCGCGGTGATAGCCATCTCCGAGCAGGAGGTGCCCCGCTTCCTGCCTCCGCGCGATGGCAGCTATCTCACCGGGCGCTTCCGTCGCGCGCTCGGCATTACCGAGGCTTAAGGCGCCGAAACCTTTCCAACCTCCCGCCCCGATACCGATTCTGCGTCTGGCGAGCGATTTCTCACTGCAATAAGACGTCGTCGCTTGGGCGGGACTGGCAGCGCGGGATGAGGGCTGCGCAGCAGCGGTTTATCATGCAGACTACCACATGCGACTTCCGGAATGCGGCCGAAACGGCCGACCCTGCGACAGGGGTTTGGAAAGGGGAGGTAGGCGGCCCGTGACGTTGGCCCAAAGTTGCATGGTGTCGGCCGCGTTCGCGGTCACCTTTTCCGCCGTGACTGTCAGGACCGGCAACGCGCAGTCGGCCCTGCCGCCAGCGGTCCCGGTCACGATCGGCACCGCGAGCCTGGCTGACGTTCCGGTGACCCTGCGCGGACTAGGCACCGTCCAGGCCTTCAACGCGGTCACGGTAAAGGCGCGGGTGGACGGCACCTTGATGGAGGTGAAGGTCAGCGAGGGTCAAAAGGTCAAGAAGGGCGACCTCCTCGCGGTGATCGACCCTCGCCCATACCAGGCGGCGCTGGACGCCGCGATGGCGAGGAAGGCGCAGGACGAGGCGGCGCTGTCGAACGCGCAACGCGACCTCACCCGCTATGCCTCGCTCGCCAAGCAGGACTTCGCCTCCCGCCAGCAGGTCGATACTCAGGAGTCCTCCGTGGCAGCCTCTACGGCCGGGCTCAAGGGCGACGACGCGGCCATCGCCGCCGCCCAGCTCAATCTCAGCTTCTGCTACATCCTGTCGCCGATCGACGGGCGGGTCGGGCTCAGGCAGATCGACCCCGGCAACCTGATCCACGCCAACGATTCGGGCGGAATCATCAGCATCGCCCAACAGCAACCAATCGCGGTCCTATTCACGTTGCCGCAAGACACTCTTCCGGCGATCGTCGATGCGATGGCGGCGCGCAAGCTGGCGGTGCGAGCCTACACCAGCGACGGCCAAACCGAGCTTGGCGAGGGCGAACTGCTGACCCCCGACAACGCGATCGACACGACAACGGGGACCATCAAGCTGAAGGCGGTGTTTTCGAATGCCCAAGGCCGGCTTTGGCCCGGCCAGTTCGTTGATGCCCGGCTTCACGTCGCCACCCGGCACGATGTGCTCACGGTTCCCGCGGAAGCCGTCCAGCACGGCCCGGCCGGGCTCTACGCTTATGTCGTGAAGCCCGACCAGACGGTTGCGCACCGCGACATCAAGGTGGTCCAGGACAACGGAACATTGGCCGTGATCGGCAAGGGGCTCGAACCTGGCGACCGGGTGGTGGTAAGCGGCCAGTCAAGGCTGGAGGACGGTTCGCGCATCGCCGAGGTTGCGGCGGGGCAGCCGGATACGCCGCCTGGACCGAAGCCGACGGACGGAGGCTGACCGCTTGAATATCTCGGCCTCGTTCATCCGCCGCCCGATCGCGACCTCCTTGCTGATCGCCGCTTTCATCCTGGTGGGGATCGCCGCCTACCCGTTCCTGCCGGTCGCGCCCCTGCCGCGCGTCGATTTCCCGACCATCGTGGTCACCGCCAAATTCCCGGGCGCCAGCCCCGAGACGATGGCCGCGACCGTGGCGCAGCCGCTCGAATATCAGCTCGCGCAAATCCCCGGCATCTCGCAAATGACGTCGATCAGCGTGGTCGGCAACACGCAGGTGACGATCCAATTCGACCTCGACCGTAACATCGACGGCGCGGCGGGCGACGTCCAGAGCGCGATCAACGCAGCGGGCGGCCAGCTCCCGAGAGACCTCCCGTCACCGCCGACCTACCGGAAGGTCAACCCGTCCGACAGCCCAGTGCTGATCATGTCGGTGTCCTCCGACGCCATGCCGATCATCAACGTGGACGACTACGCCGATAACATCCTCAGCCAGCAGATGTCGCAAATCGGCGGCGTCTCGCAGGTGGTCATCGGCGGCGAGCAGAAGCGCGCGGTGCGCGTGCAGGTGGACCCGGCAAAGCTCGCCAGCATGGGCATGACGTTGGAGGACGTGCGCAACACGCTGGTGAACGCCACGGTGGACACGCCGAAAGGCAGCATCGACGGCCCGACCCGGTCGCTCACGGTCTACGACAACGACCAGCTCACCAAAGCCGCCGAATACGACAATGTCATTTTAGCCTATCGCAACGGCGCGGCGGTGCGGGTGCGCGACATCGGCAAGGCGATCGACGGCGCCGAAGACGTCAAGCATCAGGGCTGGCATAACGGCCGGCGAAGCATCTTGCTGCTCGTGTTCAAGCAGCCCGGCGCCAACGTGATCGACACGGTGGACCGGGTGAAGGCGGCGCTGCCCCGTCTCGAAACGGCGATTCCGCCTTCGGTCAAGGTGCAGATCATCTCCGACCGCACGCTGACCATTCGCGAGTCGGTTGCCGACGTGCAGTTCACTCTGCTGCTTTCCGTCTGCCTCGTGGTGATGGTGATCTTCCTGTTCCTGCGTAGTTTCTGGGCAACCGTCATCCCGAGCGTCACCGTGCCGGTGGCCCTGATAGGGACTTTCGCGGTGATGTACCTGCTCGATTACAGCCTCGACAATCTCTCCTTGATGGGGCTGACCATCGCGGTCGGCTTCGTCGTCGACGACGCCATCGTGATGCTGGAAAACATCTATCGCCATATCGAGGACGGGATGAAGCCGATGGAGGCGGCGCTCAAGGGCGCCGGCGAGATCGGTTTCACCATCGTCTCGATCAGCCTCTCGCTAATCGCGGTTTTCATCCCGTTGCTGCTGATGGGCGGGATTATCGGAAGGTTGTTCCGGGAATTCGCGATGACGGTAAGCATCGCCGTGGCGGTTTCCGCCGTCGTCTCGTTGACCCTCACGCCCATGATGTGCTCCCGCTTCCTGCGCCACCAAGCCACGCACGGCTGGCTGTACCGCACGGTCGAACACGGCTTCGAGCTGATTATCGGCTTTTATCGACGCACGCTGGACGTGGCGCTGCGGTTCCAGCGAATGACGTTGCTCGTGTTCTTCGCCACGATGGCGCTCACGGTCTATCTCTACGTCGAGATACCGAAGGGCTTTTTTCCCACGCAGGACACCGGCGTCGTCATCGGGCTCGCCGACGGACCGGAGGATGCGTCGTTCGACCATATGGTGCGATTGCAGGAGGCGGTGGGCAAGGTGGTCGGCGCCGACCCCGACGTCGAGACCTTCGCCTCCTTCGCCGGCGCCATCCCCGGCCAGACCGGCAACAACAGCCGCACCTATGTCACGCTCAAGCCCTGGGCGGAGCGCACTGGCGGCAGCGCGACCGATTTCATCAACCGGATACGGCCGAAGCTGGGGAAGCTTGAGGGCGTGGACGTTTACTTCCAGCCTGCCCAAGACATCCGCGTGGGGGCGCGTTTGTCGCGTACGCAATACGAGTACACGTTGCAGGACTCGGATCTCGCTGAACTTTACGAGTGGGCGCCGAGGGTGCTTGCCAAACTGCGCGGCCTGCCGCTGCTGCGCGACGTCGCCACCGATCAGCAGATGTCGGGCACGACCGCGACGCTGACAATAGACCGGGACGCCGCGGCACGGTTCGGGATCCAGCCGCAGGTCATCAACGACACGCTTTACGACGCGTTTGGCCAGCGCCAGATCACGCAGTACTTCTCGCAGGTAAACTCGTATCACCTGATACTGGAAGTGCCGGACGACATGCAGGGCGAGGTCGCGACCCTGAACAAGCTCTACGTCAAGGCCGCGAACGGGCAGGCGGTGCCGCTCTCGACATTCGTCAAGTGGGACACGCGGCCGGTCCAGCCGCTTTCAATCAGCCACCAAGGCCAGTTCCCGGCGGTGACGATCTCGTTCAATCTCGCGCCCGGCGCGGCGCTCGGCGACGCGGTCAAGGCGATCGGGGCGGCCGTTGCGGAGATCGGCACGCCAGCCACGTTGAACGGGTCGTTCCAGGGAAACGCGCAGGCGTTTCAGTCATCGCTGTCGAGCCAGCCCTATCTCATCGCGGCGGCGCTGATCACCGTGTACATCATCCTCGGCATCCTGTACGAGAGCTACATCCTGCCGCTCACCATCCTCTCGACCTTGCCCTCGGCTGGCGTCGGCGCGCTCCTGATGCTGCTTGCCGCGCGTTACGACCTGTCGATCATCGCGTTGGTCGGCGTCATCCTGCTGATCGGCATCGTCAAGAAGAACGGCATCATGATGGTCGACTTCGCGATCACCGCCGAACGGCGCGACGGCGAGAAGCCGATCGATGCGATCCGCCAGGCCTGCCTGCTACGGTTCCGCCCCATCCTGATGACCACAATGGCGGCGCTGCTGTCGGGGCTGCCGCTGATGCTGTCCTCCGGCGCCGGCTCGGAGTTCCGCCGCCCGCTCGGCTACGCGATGGTGGGCGGCCTCATCCTCAGCCAGGCGCTGACGCTCTACACGACGCCCGTCGTGTACCTCTATCTCGACCGCCTGCAGCGCTGGCTTTCGCCCCGGCGCCATCGCATCCCGGCGCTGGCGGAGAAGATGGGAGCCGCGGAATGACCGGAGCCGCGGAGGCGCTCGCCGAAATGATTGCCCTGCCGTTCGGCACCCTCGACGAAATCCTCGCACCCGGCCCCGCCCTCGTGCTGGCACCTCACCCGGACGACGAAACGCTCGGCGCGGGCGGCTTGATCGCGCAAGCCTGCCTTGAGAACCGCGACGTCCACGTGCTCATCGCCACGGACGGGACGGGCTCGCATCCGGGCTCGCGCGCGTGGCCCGCGGCGCGGCTCAAGGCGCAGCGTGAGCAGGAAGCGCGCAACGCCGTCGCGGCGCTCGGCCTGCCCGCCGACCGGCTGCACTTCCTCGGTTTGCAGGACGGGCACGCACCGCACGAGGGTTTCGCGTTCGAGGCCGCCATGCGGGAGATCGCGGCGCGCACAGAGGGGGCGACGCGTCTGGGGCCAGGCACGTTGTACCGCTCGATCAAGCGCCTGCTAGCCGCGGGGCTGATCGCGGAGAGCGACGAGCGGCCCGACCCCGCGCTTGACGACGAGCGCCGGCGCTACTACCGCCTCACCGCGACTGGTCGGCGCGCCGTAGGGA
>CAXUIE010000114.1:0-9366 GCA_964250825.1 uncultured Acidisphaera sp.
GCGCGGCACGCACGCCAGGGCGCCTCCGGCCCGACTTCTCGGACAGCCTGGAAACGCTGACGGCGCCGACCCGTTCAGGTTCGTTCGGGGTCGTGATCCGCAAGTCGGCCAACCTGAAGCGGGACGAGCCCTGACCTACGCGGTCCGGAACCGGTCCACGCCGCCCGCCCCTGTCATGCAGCCGAGCTCACCTTTGCCCAGCATGTAATTGACGTGCGCCAGCACCTCGCCGAACGCGAAGCCGGTCTGGTGCTCGTCGAGCTTGCGGTCGAACACGGAGGGCAGCAGCTCGGCCACCGAGAGCGCGCGGCGCTGGCACGCGCGTCCGATCACCCCGCAGCGCTCGACGTGGTGCGCGGTCAGCGCGTCGATCCGGGCATGCAGGCCGTGAAACGGCAGGCCGTGGCCCGGCAGCACCAATACCTCGGGCCCGACCGTTTCCCGCAGGGAGTGCAAGGAGCGGAGATAGATGCCGAGCGCGTCGAGGTCGGGCTCCATCGCATGGACGCTGACGTTCGGGGAAATCCTCGCGATCACCTGGTCGGCGGCGAGGAACAGTTCGTCCTCGGGGCAGTATAGCATCGCCTGTTCGAGCGCGTGGCCACCGCCCGTGAGCACCCGGAACCGCCGCGCGCCGATGGTGAGCACGTCCCCCTGCTGCAGTCGGTGATAAGTGGTCGGCACGCCGGTGGTGCGGCGCAGATACTCGTGCCCGCGGCTCAGCACGAGTTCGATGATTTCGGGCGGCAGGCCGTGGCGTAGGAAGAACGGGCGGTGCATGTCCGCGCCCAGGTCGCCAGGCGCGTACTGCAGCGCGAGGCTGTACAGATACTCGGGGCGCGGCATCGACAACGGCAGGTTGCAACGGCCGCCGAGCCAGCCTGCCAGTCCGACATGGTCGGGGTGGTAGTGCGTGACGATCATCCGGGTCAGGCGCTCGCCAGCAAGAGGGCCGGTCAGCACGGCGTCCCAGCCGGCCCGGCAGGCCTCCGTGCCTAGGCCCGTGTCGAGCACCGCCCAGCCGCCCTCGTCCGCCAGGAGGTAGATGTTCACGTGGTCTAGCCGATACGGCAGCGGCAAGCGCATCCACAGAAGGCCGGGAGCGGCCTCGGTGACCGCGCCCGGGGCTGGCGGCTCGGCGAAAGGGAAGCGAAGCGTCGGGGCATCGGGCTGCATGACCCCACCTTAGCGCGGGAATCGGCGCGGGTGCGAGGCACCGTGTTGCGGGTGACACGGAGCGGTTGTAGCGTCCGCCGCAATGAGCAAGCACGTCGTCGCCCCCGTGGGCGACATCCCGCCCGGCGGGCGGAAGCTGGTGACCGTGAAGGGCCGCCCCATCGCCGTGTTCAACCTCGGCGGCGCGTTCTTCGGCGTGCTGAACCGCTGCCCGCATCAGGGCGGCTCGCTGGTCGCGGGCGCGCTGTGCGGCCTGGTCCAGTCGAGCGAGCCGGGAACCTACCAATACTCACGGGCCGGCGAGATCCTTCGCTGCCCCTGGCACGGCTGGGAGTTCGACCTCCGCACCGGCCAGTCCTGGTGCGAGCCCGGGCGCATCGCCGTCCGCAGCTACCCGGTTGCGGTGGAGCCGGGGGCGGCGGTCGTGGCCGGCCCATACGTTGCCGAAACCTTTCCCGTCAGCGTCGAGGACGAGTACGTCGTCGTCGAGGTCTGACCACCCCGCCGCGGGAGGGCGCAGCGCCGGGCTCGACGTGGTCCGCTCGGCCGCCATCCTCCTGGTGCTTACCAGCCATTGCGGCGACACCTTCGCGGCTTGGCTCGGCGGGCACGCCCCCTCCTGGCTGAGCGTGTCCGGCTTCTTCGGCGTCGAGCTGTTCTTCGTCCTGAGCGGGTTCCTGATCGGCCGGCTGCTGATCCGCAGCGTTGCCGCAACGCCCAGCCTGCGCGCCTGGGGCGTGTTCATGCTGCGGCGCTGGATGCGCACCTTGCCCGCGTACTTCATTTGGGTGGCCTTCCTCCTCGCGTTCTGGCCACCGCGCTTCTGGGAGCCAGGGCATTGGGCGCTCGCCGGCGACTACCTGCTGCGCTACGCGACGCTCACGCAGAACTTGGCTTGGCCGATGCGCGACGGATGGTTTGGCGTCTCCTGGTCGCTCACCGTGGAGGAATGGTTCTATCTCGGATTCTCCGCGGCGCTGTTCGGAGCGGCGGTGTTGCTCGGCCGGCGCGCGGGTTTCTGGACCGCGTGCGCCCTGTTCCTCGCGGTGCCAGCCGCACTTCGCTGGCAGGTGCCGGACAGCGCGGATTTCGGCGAGGTGCTGACCAAGGTCGCCGTGCTCCGCCTCGATGCAATCGCGTTTGGCGTGCTGGTGGCGTGGGCGGAAGCGCGACGCGGCTTCCTGTTCCGCCATCCGCTGCCGGCGTTCGCCTGCGGCGTGCTGCTGATCACAAGCATCTGGGGCGGCTGGCTCGACCGCGTGGTGGCGCTCGATCCGCACGTGCGCCGGACATTCCTGTTCGACATCGCCTCCTTCGGGTTTGCGTTGTGCCTGCCGGCGGCGGCCGCGCTGCGCCGCTTACCGCGCGTGCCGGGCGGCCTTGTCCTCGCGATCAGCACGCAGTCCTACGCGATCTACCTTGTCCACCTCTCCGTCTTGGAGTTCGCCGGCTACTACCGCGCGCGCTGGCACGCCTCGTTCTGGTTTGCGATGGCGGCGTCCTTGGCGCTAATCTGGGTCATGTCATGGGCATCATGGCGCTGGGTGGAGGCGCCCATCCTGGCCCGCCGCCCGCGACAGCCGGACGCGGCCGATAGGGTCTCGTCCGTTGTGCGCGAGCCATCGGTCCAGATATACGCCGGTGATGGTCGATCTCACGCGGACCTATGACGTGCTGGTGGCGGGCGGCGGCAACGCGGCCCTTTGCGCCGCCATTACCGCGCGTGAGACCGGCTGCTCGGTGCTGCTGTGCGAACACGCGCCGCGCGCCTTTCGCGGCGGCAACAGCCGGCACACCCGCAATCTCCGCGCGATGCACGAACGGCCGACCGGCGTGCTGACCGACGCCTATTTCGAGGACGAATACTGGGACGACCTGCTGCGCGTCACTGGCGGCAACACGGACGAGCACCTCGCACGCATGACGATCCGCGCGTCCTCTGGCGTGTTTGATTTCATGCACAATGCCGGCGTGCGCTTTCAGCCTTCGCTGACTGGCACGCTCAATCTGTCGCGCACCAACGCCTTCTTCCTCGGCGGCGGCAAGGCGCTGGTGAACGCCTACTACCTCACCGCCGAGGAGCGCGGCGTCGACATCCTGTACGACACCGAGGTGACCGCGCTAGCCATGGACAACGGCGTCGTGCGCTCGGCGTCGCTGACGAAGAACGGCTATCCCGAAACGGTGTGCGCCCGTTCCGTGGTGGCGAGCTCGGGCGGGTTTCAGGGCAATCTCGACTGGATGCGCGAGTACTGGGGCAGCGCGGTCGACAATTTCGTGATCCGCGGCACCCCCTACAACCGTGGCCGCATCCTGAAGAACCTGCTTGATCAAGGTGTGGCTTCGGTGGGCGATCCCACGCAGTGCCATGCGGTGGCGCTCGACGCGCGGGCGCCGAAGTTTGACGGCGGCATCGCGACGCGGCTCGACAGCGTGCCGTTTAGCATCGTCGTCAACCGCGACGGCGAGCGATTCTACGACGAGGGCGAGGATGTCTGGCCGAAGCGCTACGCGATCTGGGGCCGGTTGATCGCGCAACAGCCGGGGCAGATTGCTTATTCGATCTTCGATTCGAAGTCGGTGCGGCTGTTCATGCCGTCGATCTATCCCGCGATCACCGCCGACACGGTCGAGGGTGTGGCGATGGCGCTCGGCCTCGAAGGCGCGAAGGTCGGGCACACGGTCGCCGAATACAACGCCTCGGCGGGGAGCGGCGTGTTCGACAGCACCAAGCTGGACGGATGCGCGACCGTTGGCCTCACGCCGCCCAAGACCAATTGGGCGCGGCCGATCGACACGCCGCCGTTCTACGGCTACCCGCTGCGGCCCGGGATCACCTTCACCTATCTCGGCGTCCGAGTGAACGAGCGGGCGCAGGTTCTGCTGGATGGCGGCCGCCCGGCCGGCAATCTGTTCGCTTCGGGCGAGATCATGGCCGGCAACATTCTCGGGCGCGGCTATCTCGCCGGCTTCGGGATGACGATCGGCACCGTGTTCGGCCGGATCGCAGGCGAGGAGGCAGCCCGCATTGCGCGAAACTGAGACGACGACCGACGCGCGGCGCTATATGGAGATCTGCAACGGCTGCCGCTACTGCGAAGGCTTTTGCGCGGTGTTTCCCGCGATGGAACAGCGGCGCGAATTCACCGCTGGCGATCTCAGCTATCTCGCCAACCTTTGCCACAACTGCATGGGTTGCTTCTACGCGTGCCAATACGCGCCGCCGCACGAGTTCGGCGTCAACGTGCCACGCGCCTTCTCGCTTGTCCGCGCCGAAAGCTACGCCGAATACGCCTGGCCCGCGCCGCTAGCCCGCGCCTTCGCGCGCAACGGGCTCGTCGTGTCGCTGGTCACCGCGCTCGCTATCGCGCTGGTGCTGCTCGGCGTCACGGCGCTGCAAACCCCCGAAACGTTGTATGGCGCGCACGCGGTGCGACCCGGCGCGTTCTATGCCGTGATCCCGCTCTGGATCATGCAGGCGACGGGGATCGCGACGTTCGGCTTCGCCCTGCTCGCCTTGGCGATGGGCGGACGGACGTTCTGGCGCGAAGCCGGCCCGCGCCGCCCGCTCGGCGTCCGCGCGCTGGGGCGGGCCGCCTACGACGTCCTGACGCTGCGCAATCTCGGCGGCGGTGGTCACGGTTGCAACGACCGCGACGAGCGCTTCTCCATGACGCGCCGTTGGCTGCATCACGCCATGTTCTACGGCTTCCTGCTCTGTCTCGCCGCCACCTCGATCGGGTTCGTTTACCACACGTTCTTTGGATGGGCCGCGCCTTACGCGCTGACCAGCGCGCCGGTGCTGCTCGGCACCACGGGCGGCGTGTTGCTGATGGTCGGCACGGTCGGGCTGTTCGCGATGAAGCTAACCGGCGATCCCGCGCCCGCCGCGCATCGCTTGCTTGGCGCCGACGTCGCGCTCCTGATGCTGCTGGCGCTTACGGCGCTGACCGGGCTCGTGTTGCTCGCCCTGCGCGGCACCGGCGCGATGGGCCTCGCGCTCGCCGCGCATCTCGGCATCGTCCTGGCGCTGTTCGCGCTGTTGCCGTACAGCAAGATGGTGCATGGCGTGTATCGCTCGCTCGCCTTGCTGCGCAATGCGACGGAGCGCGGTGCCGGGCTCGACACTCTGTAGTAGTTCGTAGGGCGGGTCTCCACTAGCCATCCGGTGCCTAATGAGAACGGCAAGTCGAGACCCGCCCATGCATTGCTGACTCAGGCAGGACAAGCTACTTCGTCGTGGGTTCCTCGATGTAACCGTCCTTCAGATAGGCCTCGCGGCAGCGGTGATACTCGCGGATTGCGAGCGTGCCTCGGACGATGCCGAAGCCTGAGGCGCTGCAAACGCCTGTCTGCTTGCCGTCCGCGCTGTGAAACACGCTCGTGTCACTGATGCAGCCGCCGAGGATCATGGCCGCGACGAGGATCAGGGAGCGGCGGATCGTGCAACGGATATGCTGCGCCGTTCTCAAGCGCCTTCCCTCGACGTCCAGCCGAGTAAGCGGCGTTACTCCGCCTTCTTCGCCACCAAGGCCTTAACCTCATCCATCGCCTCGGTGAAGCGATGATTGATCACGCCCATCGCCTCGCTGTTCGACTTCTGGATGAGGTCGCTGATCTCCCTCAGGTTGGCGACCGCGCGCTCATAGGACATCTTCAGCAACTCGGTTTGCTTAGCGGCCCTGGCCTGCGGCGCTTCCGTGGTCGAGATGGAGCGCACCGTCTCCGACATCTCGGACATGGTCTGCTGCATGATTTCCATGTTCCGCCGCGCGACGGCCTGCGCGCCTTCGAGCGCGATCCGGTTCGCGGCCGTCAAGGTTTCGAGGTTCTTGCGGTGCGCGGCCAGCACGGAATCCATATCCGGCATCCCAGGCAGCTGCATGCGCGAGAGCATATTGGCGAAGTCCGGCATGCCCACTAGGGCAGGATTCAACTTGTCGTCCGTTCCAGCGGCCACGTTCACCTCCATGCATCAGGGCTGTACTTCTAGCCTACATCGCCACCGGAGGCGATGGGGGCACCTCGGGCGGCGCGTCCAGCGGCGCCGCGGGCAAATCCGGCTCGGACGAGGACCGCGATGCCCCCGATCCGGGGTCCGCCGAGGCCGACTCAGCGTCCGGCGCGGGCTCGGCTGGTTTGCGCGACCGCCCGTCCAGCAAGTCCGCCGCTTGCGCCGCCCGCGACAGCGCCTTGTCGAGCGCCGACATCGTGGACGAGAGATCAGCACTCTCGTCGGCCTGCCAAGCGCGAACTGTCCACAGCCAGACTGCGACCAGCCCCTTGGCGGCGAGCTCGCCCCGGAAGCCGCGCGCGCTTATTCCCGCACCCTCCAGCATCCACCGCATGCTGCGCTGCGTGGCCCTGGCGAGCAGCAGCGTCAAGGCAGGATCGGTCGGAAGATAGCGCAGAAACGCCAGGACGCCCTCACGATGCGCTTGCAGCACATCGAACCGCCGCATCAGCATGTCGAACAGCCGGTCGCGAGGTTCTCCGCCCACCGGAATGTCGGTCAGCGCCGCTTGATCAGCCAGGAGCCCAAGCCGAAGCAGGATGGCGGCCCGGCCGGGATACCGGGTGCGGGCGCGGGCGAGCGGCAATCCGGCGTCGGCCGCCGCTTCGGCCACGCTCACGCGACCCCATCCCGTTTGCCCGGCGATCGTGAAGGCGGCTCCGATAAGAGCCTTATCGAAGGCTTCGTCGTCCAACGCGGCGTCGTTCATTGCAAGCAGATAAGGCGGCCGTGGCGGATTGTCAGCCCGCCAGCTCGCGAGACCGGCGGGTGGCCGCTTCGACGGCGCGGCTCACCGCCGACGGCCAAGCGGACCGCTCCATGAGCACGGCCAGTGCCCGCTCGGTGGTGCCGCCGGGGCTGGTGACGGCGGCTCGCAGCGCCCCGCTTTCCTCATGGCTCGCGCCGAGCAGGGCGCCGGACCCCGCCACGGTTTGCCGCGCCAGCAGCCGCGCGAGCGGGGGCGGGATGCCCTGCTCGACCGCCGCCTGTTCCAGCAACTCCGCCAGCAGGAACACATAGGCCGGCCCACTTCCCGACACGGCGGTCACGGGGTCGAGCAGGCCCTCGTCCTCGACCCACGCCACGAGGCCGATCGCCTCGAGCAGCCGGCCGCACAGAATGCGCCCGGCCTCGGTCACGCCAGGGCCCGGACAGGCGACGGTGACGCCCTGGCGGATCGCGGCGGGCGTGTTCGGCATGGCGCGGACGAGCGCGGCCTCGGGGCCGAGCAACGCCCGCATGCCCGCGATCGCGCGGCCGGCCATGATCGACAGGAACACTGCGCCGCGGTCGGTGAAGCGACGGTAAAGAGGAAGGGTGTCGGTCGCATTTTGCGGCTTGACGGCCAGCACCACCGCGTGTGGGTGGAATTCGGACGGGATACCCTCGGCCGAGGGCAGAACGACAAGGTCCGGGCCGGCTAGCGTGGCCGTTCCCGGTGCGGGGTCCACGATGACGGAAGGGGCGAGCCCGCGCTCGCGCCAACCGGCCAGCATCGCCCCACCCATCCGGCCGCAGCCGACCAGCAGGATGGGCGGGATCGGGGAAGCGGCGGTCACGCCTCGCCCATGCACTCCAGCATGGCCGCTTGCAGCGCGTCGGCTGGCGTCTTGCCGCCCCAAAGGACGAACTGGAACGCTGGGAAGAACCGCTCGCACTCGGTCATGGCGATGTCGACCATGTCCTCGAGGCTTTCGGCGGATGCCCCGGCCGCGCCGCGCAACAGGACCGCGTGGCGAAACACCGGCATCCCGTCGTCACGATCCATCCCGAAATGGCCGATCCAGAGGCGCTCGTTCGCCAACGCCAGCAATTCGTAGAGCGCCGAGCGTCGCTTCTCGGGCACCTTGAGATCGAACGCGCAGGTGAAGTGCATGGCGCTGATCTCGTTGGACCAGCTGAAATAAAGGCCGTAATCGCACCATTTCCCGGGAGCCTCGGCGGCCATCTCCGCCTCGTTCCTCCGGTCGAACGCCCAGTCGTTGGCGGTGACGATCTGCTCCATGATGTCCAGAGGATTGGTGGCGCGTTGCGAGAGGGTGGTCGCGAGCGCTGACATACGGGGTCTCCCGTCTTGAGGAAGGCCGGCCGCTACCGTCCCGAGCCGCGCGCCCGCGCGCGTCGTTCCCGTGCCGGTGCGCCTTTAGCCTAACGATCTGGCTTGCCGCGCCGCAAGCGGCGCGCACGAGAACTGCCTCCTTGTTTTGCCGCACTGCGGCATCAAACGCGGTCAGGCGGTGCCTTGCAAGGGGCCGTCCGGTGGCTGGCCCAGTCCCGGCGCGGGCCCAACCGGCCGCGACTCCAAGAATAGGACGCGAGCCTCCAAAGCGGAGAGGCGGGTTTCCAAGGTCGCGGCCCGCGCCTCGGCCGCCTCCTGTCCCGCCCGCGCGTTGGAAGCAAGTTCCTGGATCGCCTCGAGCTCGGAGCGGCGCACCAGGTCGAGCCTGCGGATCGCCTCGTCGAGCCGCGAGCGCAGCAGCGCCTCGGCCTCGTCGCGCACGCCGGCGAGTGCTGACATCGCACCCCCGGCCACACCGGCGAGGTCGTCGAAAAAACGGGGGCGGTCGCTCATGCATGGTCTCCAAGCGGTGCCGGCTCGCGCTTTCTCGACGCGGGCACCATCCCTATAACGTCGCGCCATGATTATGGTCACCGGCGGCGCCGGTTTCATCGGCTCCGTGCTGCACGCCGCCCTGTTCGGCCGCGGCTTGGAGACCGTGGTGGTCGATCGGCTGGGCAGCGAGGGCAAGTGGCGCAACCTCGCCCGCCATCCTCCCGCCGGGCTGATCCCGCCCGAAGGGCTGGACGCCTTTCTCGCGTCGCATCCGCCCATCGAGAGCGTGGTTCATCTCGGGGCGGTGAGCGAGACCACGGCAACGGACGGCGACGCGGCGTGGGCGGTCAACGTCGAGTTGACACGGCAACTGTGGCGCTGGTGCGCGGCGCGGCAAGTGCGGCTGATCTACGCCTCCTCGGCCGCGACCTACGGGGACGGCTCGGCTGGGTTCGAGGACGGCCTGGAGAGCCTCGGCCGGCTGCGCCCGCTCAACCTTTACGGCTGGACCAAGCACGCATTCGATTTGTCCGTCGCCCGGATGGTGGCGGAGGGCGGGCCGGCGCCGCCGCAATGGGCGGGACTCAAGTTCTTCAACGTGTTCGGCCCCAACGAGTATCAC
>CAXUIE010000115.1:0-9306 GCA_964250825.1 uncultured Acidisphaera sp.
GTCCACGATGGCGGTGATCTACACGCTGCTGGGCGGGGCGGGAACCTTGGTCGGTCCGGTGCTGGGAGCCGCGTTCATCGAGATCCTGAGCTACCAGCTTGCCGACATCGACGCCGTTCGCAGCATCTGGCCGATCATCCTCGGCCTCGTGCTGCTCGCGGTGGTGCTGTTCCAGCCGTCCGGGCTGCTCGGAATGCTCGTCTCCCCGCGCGAACGCGTCGGCAGCTATGGGTGGCGCCCGCGTGGGTGAGCCCCTGCTCGCCGTGAGCGCGGTATCGAAGCGGTTCGGCGCGCTGCTCGCCCTCGACGACGTGAGCCTCGACGTGCGGCCCGGAACGTTCCACGGCCTGATTGGACCCAACGGTTCGGGCAAGAGCACGTTGCTGAAAGCGATCGCGGGCGCGCATTTCGCCGATAGCGGCACCATCGCGCTCGGCGGCGAGGACATCACGCGGGCAATGCCGTTCGAGCGCGCCAGACGCGGGCTCAGCCTCAAGTTCCAAATCACCGCAGTGCTGGCCGAGCTGTCCGTGTACGACAACGTGCTGCTGGCGCTGCAGTCCGGCGAACGGCTGTTCTCCCTGCTCGGCTCGCGCTCGCGCCGCGCGTCCGACCGCGCGGTCATGCAGGCGCTCGACGCGTTTCGCTTGGCGGACCGCGCGGATGATCTCGCGGGCGAGCTGAGCCATGGCGAACAGCAATGGCTCGAGATCGCGATGGCTCTGGCGCCGAAGCCGCGCCTCTTGCTGCTCGACGAGCCGACCGGCGGGATGAGCCCGGAGGAGCGCCGCGCGACCGGCGAGCTGCTGCTGCCGATCAAGCCGCATTGCGCGGTGGTCATCGTCGAGCACGACCTCGACTTCATCAAGAACATCTGCGATCGGCTGACCGTGCTCGATGCTGGGCGCGTGCTCGACGACGGAACGGTGGCCGAAATCGAACGCTCCCCGCGCGTGCAGGAAGTCTATGTCAGCCGCATCTGATCCGGCGCCGATCCTGATGGTGGACCGCTTGTCGGCCGGCTACGGGCGGAGCCAGGTGCTGTTCGCCTTGTCGATCAACGTCCCGAGCCAGGGCGCCGTCGCGATCCTCGGGCGCAACGGAGCCGGCAAGAGCACGTTGCTCAAGACCCTCGCGGGCGAACTTCGGCCGCGCGGCGGGGAAATCCGCTTCGATGGCGCCCGGGCCAACGACCAGCCCACCGAGCGGCGCGCGCGGAGCGGCATCGGCTACGTGCCGCAGGAGGATGCGATTTTTGGCCGGCTTTCCGTGCGCGAAAACCTCCTGCTTGGCTTGAACGGGGCGAGGTCGCGGGATGGCATCGCCGAGGTCGTCGAGCTGTTTCCCAAGCTCGGCCAGCGATTGGCGCAAACGGCCGCGACCCTGTCGGGCGGCGAGCGCAAGATGCTCGCGATCAGCCGCGCGCTCCTCGGGCGGCCACGGCTGCTCATGCTCGACGAACCGACGGAAGGAGTCTGGGTCGGCGTGATCGAGGAGATCGCGCAGCGCCTGGAACAGCTTGCAACCCGGATGGCGGTGCTGCTGGTCGAGCAGCACGTCGCACTCGCCTTGCGGGTGGCGGGCTATGCCTACGTGGTCGATCGAGGAGCGGTCGCGCTGGAAGGCCCGGCCCCGGCCGTGCGGGACGACCCGCGACTGTTCCGTTTTCTGGCCCCTTGAGCGCCTTGGTGTCATTACGAGCGGGGCGAAGCAATCCAATGTAGGCGTCGGACGGCTCGCGGTTGCTCCTGGATTGCTTCGCTTGCCGCTAGCGATGACGGTCCTGGCGTCGGTTCTTGCCTCCGTGACTTGAGATTACGAGCCCTGACCCGGCTCTCCTGGCCGGCGCGCCAGATCGCGGCGCTGCGTCGTGACCGTCGCGGCGGAAACGACTGGCGCGGCGTTGCCCCAGCTGTTGCGGATGAACGTGGCGACCGCCGCCACCTGCGCATCGTTCAGCTCCCAAGCGAAGCTTGGCATGGCTGGGCCGGTCGGGGCATGGCCGGTCGCCACACTCCGGGCGCCCCGCAGAACGACGCGGACGATTGATGTCGGGTCCGCCGATTGCGCAGACGGGCTGCCCGCCAATCTGGGGAACATCCCGCTGATGCCTCCGCCCGTGGGCGTGTGGCAGGCGGAGCAGAGGTCGGCATAGATCGCGGCCCCTGCCTTCATCTCGGGACTGTTCGGGTCGGCAGGAGCAGGGTTTTCCGTGCCGCTCCCGCGCTGTTCCTTCAGGTAGACCGCCACGGCGCGGAGATCCGCCTCGGACGCGTGCTGGCTTGAGAGGGAAACTTCCTCCGCCATCGGACCAGACGCCGCACTGAAGCGGTTGTGGCCGGCGCGCAGGAAAACGACAATGTCTTCCACCGACCAGGAACCCAACCCGCGTCGCCCGTCATCGGTGATGTCGGGCGCGAACCAACCCTGTAGCGCATAGCCTTGCAGTGTGTGGCCGCTTTGGTCGCCGCCGAGGAGGTTTTTTGGCGTGTGGCACATCCCGCAATGTTCGAGTCCCTCCACGAGATACGCGCCTCGATTCCACTCCGCCGATTTTGCCGGGTCCGGCTTGAAACTGCCTTCGGTGAGGAACAGCCGGTTCCACACGCCCATGAAGGCCCGGATGTTGAATGGGAAAGGCAGCTGGTTTTCCGCTACGGAATGGCGGATCGCCGGGACCGTTGCGAGATAGGCGCGGATCGCCAGCGCGTCCTCGCGCGTGACGTGCGCCGTATAGGTGTACGGCATCGCCGGATAAAGGTGTTTGCCGTCGCGGCCGCGCCCCTTCTGTAGCGCATCGACGAAATCCTGGTCGCTCCAGGCGCCGATCCCGGTTGTCGGATCGGGGGTGATGTTGGACGCTAGGATGTTGCCGAACGGCGTCTCGATCGGCCGGCCGCCCGCGAAGGGGCGGCCGCCAGGGGCAGTGTGGCAGGCCGCGCAGTCGCCCATGACGGTCAGATAGCGTCCGCGCTCGATCAGCTCGAAATCCTGCCGGTCGGGCCCCGCCCGCGCCTGCCGCGTCGCGATCAGGCCGAGCAGCAGAGCAAGGGCGAGCCTAGCGGCGGTCACGCCTGCACCAGCGGCCCTGGGCTCTTGAGATAGCGCGATCGAATGGCTTCGGCGGACCAATACGCCAGAGCGCCGATCGTCGTGGTCGGGTTGTAGCCGGCGTTCTGTGGAAACGCGGTCGCCCCCATGACGAACAGGTTGGGCACGTCCCAGCTTTGCAGATATCGGTTGAGCGCGCTCGATCTCGGGTCGCTGCCCATGACCGCGCCGCCGCAGAGATGCGAGGTCTGATACGCGGTGACGTCGTACGGTCCCTTGCGCACCTGCGGTACTACCTGCTTGGCGCCCATCGCGTGGATGATCTCCGCGTATTTCCGCGTGAGAAATTCGCTCATCTTCAGCTCGTTGTCGTGGAAGTCGATGGTGATGCGCGGCAGCGGGCGGTCGAACCGATCCTTCCAGGTCGGGTCGAGGTCGATATAGACGTCACGATAGCTGTAGAAACTGCCATGCACGCCGGCGCCGGCATAGATCGTGCTCAAGTAATTGTCGCGCAGCGCTTCCTTCCAGCCCTTGCCCCAAAGCGGCGTGCCGGGCGGCACCGGCGTGGTCTCGATCGGCCGTCCGTTCGTCTGCACCTGGCCCATGTACCCGCCGCCAACGAAGCCGAGCTTGGCGTGATCGAAATTGTCGCCGTTGAACTCGTCGATGCACATGCCGATCGCGCCGGCCGACATGAATGGATTGAACCTGTATTTCTCGTTATCGAAGAAACCGATGGCGCTGGACACCGTCTGGTGCGTGAAGTTGCGGCCGATCACACCGGTGTTCGCCGCAGGATCGTAGGGCGCCCCAATGCCCGAGAGCAGCAGAAGCTGCACGTTGAACAGTTGAAACCCGCAGAGCAGCACCAGGTCCGCCGGCTGCTCCCATTCGACTCCCGAGGTGTCCACATAATTGACGCCGGTGGCGTGCTGGCCGCCGCGATCCAGATTGATGCGCGTCACCTCGCACAACGTGCGCGCCTCGAAATTATCCCGACGCGCCAGCAGCGGCAGCAGCGTCGTCTGCGGGCTTGCCTTGGAATAGTTCGCGCAGCCGAACCACTCGCAGAAGCCGCAATAAGTGCAGGGGCCCATCTGCACGCCCAGCGGATTGGTGTAGGCATGCGATACATTTCCGGACGGCTGCGGGAAGGGATGGTAGCCGAGTTTGCGCGCGGCATCGGCGAACAGCGTGTGGCCGTAGCCCTGCTTCATCGCCGGCAATGGATACGGTTTCGAGCGCGGCCCCTCGAACGGATTGCCTCCGGGCTGGATGGCGCCCTGGATGTTGCCGGCGGTGCCGGACGCGCCGCAAAGATATTCGAAGCGCTCGTAATGCGGCTCCAACTCGTCGTAGGTCACGCCCCAGTCCTGGATCGTCATGTCGTCGGGCAGGAATTTGGCGCCGTAGCGCTGCGTAAGGTGAGAGCGGAGCACGAAATCCGTCGGCAGAAAGCGCCACATCTCGGCGTTCCAGTGCGTGCCGCCGCCGCCCACGCCATTGGGCAGCATGAACGCGCCCCAGTTGCGGACCGGCAGCGCTTGCTGGTCGATCTTGTTGCGGAAGGTGAGAGACTGCTGCGCGGGGCGCAGAAACAGCTCGTGCTGGATGCGGTAGCGCAACTCGTCCGGCGCGTAGCCGACCGAAAAATCCGTCGCCGTGTCCCGCCAAGGGCCGCGCTCGATCGCGACCACGTCCAGCCCCTCCGCCGTCAGTTGCTCAGCCAAGATGGAGCCGGTCCAGCCGAGGCCGATGACGACGACGTCACGAGATGGCAATCGCTTGGGCATTCAGGAAAGCTCCGGCAGCGCCGATCAGCGATGGGCAGGGGTCCAGTCGGGGCGACCGCCGATCGCCACGGGGGGCAGCGGGAAGCGCTCGTTGTGACGGTCAATCCAGTCCCGGTAATCGTATCTTGCGCCCGGGAAGCCGATCATCTTCCAGGCGCACATGTCGCGGTTGCCGCCATAGATTGGGTCGGCCAGGAACCCGTGCTGCGTGTCCTTGATCAGCAATTCGAAGAAGCCGCGGCCGCTCGTGTGCTCCAGCTGCGCCGAGCCGTTCTCTAGGCCACGGATCACCTGGTCCTGAGCCTCGCCGGGCATCGCCGCGAACGGTTTGCCGGCAAACTTGGCGCGGCAGTGGGCATCGAGCGAGGCGAGCCCGAGGCGATAGCGCGCGGCAGGCGTTTGTGGTGATTGCGGACCTTGCGTTTTCGTGCCCTCGCGGAAGGGGGGGCGCATGTAGAGGGCGGCGGAACTGCCGTATGGCCCGGCAAGCTGGCGGTCGATGAACACCGCGCACCCGGCATCCTTGCCGCCCGGCGTGCCCGGGTCGGGAGGGATGAGCCGGTCGACCAAGGCCTCGACAGAAGCGCCCTCCTCCGGCGTGAAAAAGTGCCACGGACCAGGCCCGATCTGCTTCGGCGGGTCACCCGCGTACGGTTCCCAGGGCGGACCGCCACGGATTACCGCGCCGCGCGCCTGCGGCTGCAAGGCGAGGAGTGCCACAGAGCCCGACAGAACCGCGCGCCGGCCCAGAAGCGACATGCTGAGAACTTCCCTTCTCCGACGCCTTAACGACCGCAGGAATGCTTGTTACAGGCACACCGGCGTCGCTCCAAGCCACGCACCATATCGCGCGCAGCCGAACGCGCGCGGGATGGAGGCGATTGTTCTCAGGCGATCGAGTGGCACTCAAGACGGGAGATCGAAGATGAAATCCTTGTTTCGCAGAAGCCTTCTTAGGGTCTGCACCGGCTTGGCGGGCGGCCTGGCCCTATCGTCCGCGGCGAAGGCCGGCTCGCCGCCGCAGCCGATGGACGGAAAGCTCGGCGGCACCGACCCCGGACCGCGCGACCCGGTTCGCGACGCGGAGAACCCGGACCTGCTGAACGCGCCGCGCACCGACCATGGCACCCTCCCCAACCTGCGGTTCTCCTTCGCCGATGCGCATGTCCGTCAAACCGACGCGGGCTGGACCCGCCAAGTGACGCAACGCGAGCTCGGGGTGGCCAAGACGCTGGCCGGCGTCGACATGCGCCTGAACCGTGGCGGTGTGCGCGAGCTGCACTGGCACAAGCAAGCGGAGTGGTCCTACATGCTCTACGGGAGCGCCCGCATCACCGCGGTTGACCCCGAGGGCCGCAATTTCGTTGACGACGTGCATGAAGGCGATCTCTGGTATTTCCCGGCGGGCATCCCGCATTCCATCCAGGGCTTGAACGACGACGGTTGCGAGTTCTTGCTGGTCTTCGACGACGGCAACTTCAATGAGGATGCCACCTTCCTCATCAGCGATTGGTTCAAGCATGTGCCGCCCGATGTTCTGGCAAGGAATTTTGGCGTGTCCGCTGCCAATTTCGGCCATACGCCCGATCCGGAGCAGCGATATATTTTCCCGCTTCCCGTGCCGGGGCCACTCGCCGGTGATCGCGTGCCGGGCAACGGCGACGTGCCGGACAGTTTCAGCTTCCGCCTGACCGCGCAGACGCCGCGGAAAACGCGGTCTGGCAGCGTTCGCATCGCCGATTCGACGAATTTCAAGGTGGCGAGAACGATTTCCGCCGCTCTCGTCGAGGTCGAACCGGGCGGCCTGCGCGAGCTGCATTGGCATCCGAACGCGGACGAGTGGCAATACTATATCGCCGGTGAAGCGCGCATGGGCGTGTTCGGTGCTTCCGAGGACGCGCGCACGTTCGACTATCGGTCCGGCGACGTCGGCTATGTCCCGTTCGCGATGGCCCACTACATCGAGAACACGGGCAATTCAACCTTGCGCTACTTGGAGATGTTTCGCAGCCCGACCTTCGCCGACGTCTCGCTCAACCAATGGATGGCGCTAACCCCATCGGAACTAGTGCAAGGCCACCTGGATCTGAGCGAGGCGGTGATGCAAGCCCTGCGAAAGACGAAGCATCCGGTGGTGCCAGCTTGATGAGCTCGAGAGGCCGGTGAGAGCTTTGCGCCGGAACCGGCGTGCGGGCGTGCGTGCTACGATCAGAGCGATCCGTCGCGTGGCGGTCGCAACAGGAGGATACGGCATGGGCGAGGGTTTCGAGAGCCACTGGGACGCCAGTTTTTTCCGGAGCAAGGCTTCGCAATGCCGGGAGCTGGCCTCCTGTATTCCCGACGCTGCCATCCGGGCGACGCTTGAGGAGATGGCGTCCGATTTCGAGGCGCAAGGCGACGTCGCGGCCGAAGCGGCGAAATCGGTCGCGAGGCGGGCGGAGAAAATCTGAGCGAGCGCCCGGAAAGGGCGCGGCGGGCCGCATCAACGAGGTGACGTTTTCCTCGGGACGGCGTATCCGGGCCATCTATGGGGCGCACCGTATCGCTGCGCCGGCTGGGTGGTCGAGGGAAGCGAGGGCAATGAGCGTCGCGGTGGTGACGGGTGCGGGAGGGCTGGTCGGTGCGGAAGCGGTGCGCTTCCTGTCGCACAAGGGCCTTGACGTGGTGGGCGTCGACAACGACACCCGCGCGCGCTTGTTCGGAGCGGACGCCAGCACGCGCGGGGGCTGGACGGCGTTGCAGCGCGAGTTCGGCCGCTACCAGCATCTCGACCTGGACATCCGGGACAGCGCGCTTGAGGAGCGCCTGTTCGCCCAACATGGCAAGGACATCGCGCTGATCGTCCACGCCGCCGCGCAGCCCTCGCACGATTGGGCGGCGCGCGACCCGGCGGAGGATTTTTCCATAAACGCGACCGCGACGCTTAAGCTGCTGGACGCGACGCGCCGGCACTGCCCGGACGCCGTGTTCATCTTGTGCAGCACGAACAAGGTATACGGCGACTCGCCGAACAGGCTGCCGTTCGTCGAGCTTGGAACCCGCTGGGAACTGCCGGAAGGGCACGATTGGTTCGGCGGCATCGACGAACGCATGAGCATCGATGCGACCATGCACAGCTTGTTCGGCGTCTCGAAATGCGCGGCGGACCTCCTGGTTCAGGAGTACGGCCGCTACTTCGGCCTGCGGACGGCGTGCTTTCGTTGCGGCTGCATCACCGGCCCCGGCCATGCCGGCGCGGAGCTGCACGGCTTTTTGTCCTACCTCGTGCAATGCGCGGTATTTGATCGCCCTTACACGGTGATCGGCTACGGGGGGAAGCAGGTGCGCGACAACATCCATTCGCGCGACCTGGTCAGCGCGTTCTGGCGGTTTTTCCAGAACCCGAGCGCAGGGGCGGTCTACAACATGGGCGGCGGGCGGCGGGCGAACTGCAGCGTGCTTGAGGCGATCGAGCGCGCGGAGCGCTTGACTGGCCGACCGATGCGGCACCGCCACGACCCCAAGCCGCGCGCGGGGGATCACCAGTGGTGGATCAGCGATACAAGCCGCTTCGAGGCGGATCATCCCGATTGGCGACCCGTTCATGGGATCGGTGACATGATCGGCGAAATCCACCACGAGATCGCTGCTCGCGCCAGGGCGGGACGCGGATGACCACCGCCGCGCCGCGAACCTTCGTCGTCAACATGGCGCGGGACGTCGAGCGTCGGCAATACATGACGGCGCGCCTGCGAGAACTCGGCATGGAAGCCGAGTTCATCACCGCCGTGAATGGCAGGCAGCTGGCCGCGGCCGACCGCGCCGCCGTCTACGACCGCCGCCGCTCGCTGCGGGTGTACGGCGTGGAGATGCTCGACAGCGAAATCGGCTGCTTTCTCAGCCACCGCCGGCTTTACGAACGCATGGTCGCCGAGAACATCGAGGTGGCGCTGATCCTGGAGGACGACGTGCGGATCGATCCCGGTTTCCCCGCGATCGTCCGGGAGTTGCTCGCCTCGCCGTCCCAGGACTGGCTGGTGATACGATTCGACAGCAAGCGGAACCGCGTCGTTGCTCCATCTAAACGGAAATTCCGGGGGACGCAGGTGGCCACGTTGCCGGGCGGCGCCGCTCTCTACAGGCTGGAAACGCACGTGCTCGGCGTCGGCGCCTACCTGATCCGCCGCGAGGGAGCCGCGCGCATGCTGGAGTACGGCGCTCGGATCTTCATGCCGATCGATCAGACGATGGACCGCTTCTGGGAGAACGGCATCGTCCCCTACGTCGTGCGGCCGTTTCCGGTGCAACAAGCCGAGGATTTCGGGTCCCACAGCGAACTTCACCGAACGTCGCGGCGCCGGGAAGGGCAGGCGACGTAGGTGAGGCTACGCCGTCGCCTGCAGCGCGCGGAGGACGCGATCCGCAAACGCGCGTTCAATCTGCGGCGTCGGTTCCCGCTCGGGGAGAAGCGCGTTCCGGG
>CAXUIE010000116.1:0-9241 GCA_964250825.1 uncultured Acidisphaera sp.
CGAGGACGGGACGGCGCCCGTCGAGGGAGAGGCGCCAGCGGCGGGGGCGGCGCCCACCGGCGCGGTCTGCGCGGCCACGGGTTGGCTCGCCGCGAGCGCAAGCAGGGAGCAGGAGACCAGCCACCCCCCGGCTTTTCCGAGACTGCGGTTCATCATGAGATCCAACTGTTAGGGTGCTTGAGGCGAGTGAAAGGGTCTTCCGGCATGGCGCGGCAAGTTCGGCCGGGGCGCATAGTAATTCGAGTGGTCCCGAAGCTCCGTGCCATAGGAAATCGATAGTCCGAATGGCAGGGAGCCGGGACAGCGTCGCATTGCGGCCCGGATTGCTCGCTGGCAGGAAGACCCTTTCCGGTGATCAGAACACCTGCTCCCCGTGCAGGACGATATCCAGGCCTTCGCGCTCCTCCTCGCGTTCGACCCGGAGGCCGATCGTCGCGTCGATGATCTTCAGCAGGATAAAGGACACGATCCCGCTATAGACGAGCGTCGTGGCGACGCCGATCGCTTGCAGTTGCAACTGGTGGAGGCCGCCCGGGCTGCCGTCCGGGCTTGCCTCGGTCGCCGAAAGCGGGCCGTAGGAGAAGACGCCCGTTAGCAGCGCGCCGATGATGCCGCCAATGCAGTGCACGCCGAAAGCATCAAGGCTGTCATCGTAGCCCAGCATGTGCTTGAGGCTGGTCGCCGACCAGTAGCAGACCACGCCCGCGACGACGCCGATGATGAGCGACGGGCCTGGCAGCACGAAGCCGGACGCGGGGGTGATCGCCACCAAGCCGGCCACCGCGCCCGACACGACGCCGAGCACGGAAGGCTTGCCCTTGGTGATCCACTCGGCCAGCATCCAGCCGAGCGCCGCCGCGGCCGTCGCGATCTGCGTCACCGTCATCGCCATGCCGGCGCGGCCGTTGGCGCCCACCGCGGACCCCGCGTTGAAGCCGAACCAGCCGACCCAGAGCAGGGAGGCGCCGATCACCGCATAGGCGAGATTGTAGGGCGCCATGTTCTCCTGGCCGTAGCCGAGCCGCTTGCCGAGCACGAGCGCGCTCATCAGCCCGGCGATCCCGGCGTTGATGTGCACCACGGTGCCGCCGGCGAAGTCGAGCACGCCGAGTTGCGAGATCCAGCCGGTCGGCGCCCATACCCAATGGGCGATCGGCGAGTAGACGATGATGGACCAGAGCACCATGAACACGCACATCGCGGAGAACTTCATGCGGTCCGCGAACGAGCCCGCGATCAGCGCCGGGGTGATGATCGCGAACGTCATCTGGAACATCATGTAGACGGTTTCAGGCACCGTCTGCGGCGACGCGGCGTCCGTTCCGGCGCCGAGCACGAACGCGGTGTCGGCGCCCTTGCTGATGTGGTCGGCGATGCCGTTCAGCAGTAGCCGCGACATGTCGCCGACATACGCCGAGCCGTTGGTGAAGGCGAGGCTGTAGCCGACCACCATCCAGACCACCGTCACGAGGCAGCAGATGGTGAAAGACTGCATCAACGTGGCGAGGATGTTTTTCTTGCGCACCATCCCGCCATAGAAGAGCGCCAGGCCCGGAACCGTCATCATCAGCACGAGCGCGGTGCTGGCGAGCATCCAGGCGGTGTCTCCGGTGTCGATCTTGGGCGGCCCCGAAGCTGCGGCGGTAGCGGCTGCGGTTGCCGCGGGGGCCGCCGTCGCGGCCGTGGCGGGCTCGTCGGCCAGTCCGGGCACGGCGTAGGCAACGAGGCAGACCGCCGCGGTGACGCCGCCTATCAGCCACGGATTGAGGCGAACTCGGTTCATTGGACTCGTTTCCTTGCCAATCGTCACAGTGCTTCGTTGTCCAGTTCGCCGGTGCGGATGCGTACGGCGCGTTCAATGTCGAGCACGAAGATCTTGCCGTCGCCGATCTTGCCGGTGTGCGCCGAGCGGCTGATCGCCTCCACCACCGAATCGGCGAGGTCGGCAGGGACCACGACCTCGATCTTCACTTTCGGCAGGAAGCTCACGTGGTATTCCGCGCCGCGATAGATTTCCGTCTGGCCCTTCTGACGGCCGAAGCCCTTCACCTCGGACACGGTCAGGCCCTGCACACCGAGCGGCGTCAACGCTTCGCGCACATCATCGAGCTTGAACGGCTTGATGATGGCCATGATGAGTTTCATGTCGCTGCCCCTTGATCCATTGTCCCATCTCGTTTCGAGGCCGTCGCGCGAAAACGCGAGGGTCTTTCGCCGACTTCCAAGAAGCATGCCAACAATTTACCCGCTTCGGCGTGCAACCATGCTCAATCGCTGGGCACGCGGGTTTGGAAGAGCGGCTGAGTTTGAAATGAAAAGCCCGCCTCCGGAGAAGGCGGGGCTTTCAGTGTTCACCGCTGCGTTGGCCTCGCGTTATTCCTCCGTTTCGCCGGTCATTCCCGCGGAAACGGAAATCCAGGAACAACCGGCCGGAATGTCCGGGAGGCGAGCTCTCGGATACCCGCTTTCGCGGGCACGACATGACGCGGTCCGAGTGGAGGCTCGGCTAGCTCAAGCGGAGTAGTACATCTCGAACTCGACCGGATGCGGCGTGTGCTCGAAGCGATAAACCTCGCTCCACTTGAGCTCGATGTAGCTTTCGATCTGGTCCTTGCTGAACACGTCGCCGGCGAGCAGGAACTCGTGATCCGCCTCCAACGCGCCGAGCGCTTCGCGGAGGCTGCCGCAAACCGTCGGGATGCCTCCTAGCTCCTCCGGCGGCAGGTCATAAAGATCCTTGTCCATCGGGTCGCCGGGATGGATCTTGTTTCTGATGCCGTCCAAGCCCGCCATCAGCAACGCCGAGAAGGAGAGATACGGGTTGCAGACCGGGTCGGGGAACCGGATCTCCACCCGCTTGCCCTTGGGGCTGGTGGTGTACGGGATGCGGCAGGAAGCCGAGCGGTTGCGCGCGGAGTAGGCGAGCAGCACCGGCGCCTCGAAACCCGGGATCAGCCGCTTGTAGCTGTTGGTGGACGGGTTGGTGAACGCGTTGATCGCCTTGGCGTGCTTGATGATGCCGCCGATGTAGTAGAGGCAGGTTTCCGACAGGTCGGCGTAGCCGTTGCCGGCGAACAGCGGCCGCCCATCCTTCCAGATCGATTGGTGCGTGTGCATTCCCGAGCCGTTGTCGCCGTAGATCGGCTTGGGCATGAACGTCGCCGTCTTGCCGTAGCTGTGCGCCACGTTGTGCACGCAATACTTATATATCTGCATCTGGTCGGCCATCTTGACCAAGGTGCCGAACCGGAAGCCGAGCTCGTGTTGCGATTGCGCCACCTCGTGATGGTGCTTCTCGATCGGTAAGCCCATCTCGCCCATCGTGGACAACATCTCGGCCCGCAGGTCGCTTTCGCTGTCAACCGGCGGGACAGGGAAGTAGCCGCCCTTCACGCTCGGGCGGTGGCCCATGTTCCCTTCCGGAAAATCCTTGATGGACGCGCCCGGGCCTTCCATGCTGTCGACCTGGTAGGTGGCGTAGTTGCCGCCCACGCCGAACTTGGCGTTGTCGAACACGAAGAACTCGGCCTCCGCCCCGACCATCACGGTGTCGCCGATCCCGGTGGACTTGACGTAGGCTTCCGCCAGCTTCGCGGTGGCACGGGGGTCGCGGTTGTAGAACTGGCCGGTCGACGGCTCCATGATGTCGCAGAACAGGATCAGGCTCGGCTTGGCCGCGAACGGGTCCATCACCGCCGTGTCGAGGTCCGGCATCAGGATCATGTCGCTCTCGTTGATCGCCTTCCAGCCGGCGATGGAGGAGCCGTCGAACATGATGCCGTCGCGGAACGCGTCCTCGTCCATGGTGCCGACATGCTGCGCGGTGTGCTGCCACTTGCCGCGCGGGTCGGTGAACCGCAGGTCCACGTACTCGACCGCGTTCTCCTGGATCATCTCCAGGACCTTGCCCACGCCGTCCCCGGCGCTTGTGGTGGGCTTGTTCGCCATACTTGTCCTCATCCTTTCGTAAGCAATGAGACCGGCCTCCGGCGGAGGATCGCCCGCCGGCGACGACGGCCCGGATCGGAAACGCTTGGTGCGGTCCCTCGTTTAGCTTCTATCAGATCGCGTCCTCGCCGCGCTCTCCGGTGCGGATGCGCACGACCTCCTCGATCGGAGACACGAAGATCTTGCCGTCCCCGATGCGCCCGGTGCGGGCCGAGGCGACGATCGCCTCGACCGCCCGCTCGACGAGCCCGTCCTCGCACACGATCTCGAGCTTCACCTTGGGAAGGAAATCCACGACATACTCGGCTCCGCGATACAGCTCGGTGTGACCTTTCTGGCGACCGAAGCCCTTGGCCTCGACGACCGTGATGCCTTGCAGACCTACCTCGTGCAGCGCTTCCTTCACCTCGTCCAGCTTGAACGGCTTGATGACCGCCTCGATTTTCTTCATGTGCCTCACGACCCGGTCCGGCCGGGCGTCCTCCCGTTGTCAGGCTGCTCGCTCGCTACGCTCGACGGCAGAGCCGCAGGTTTGCACGCGCCGTGCCACGGCCGCAATGCGGACCAAGGCCGGCGCCCGAGGGCGGCGCTCCCCGTCTGAGCGAACGCCACCAGCGGCTGCATTGAACTTGGGCAGAAGCCGAGCCGTCCCGTTGCACGGAAATGAGGCGAGTTCCATAAGTCGCGAAAGCTGGCGGCGGACGGTGGAACGTGAGGAGCGCGAACACGCTGTTGGGCGGGATCGGCACCACGGTGTTCACCGTGATGTCGGCTTTGTTGATCGAGCACGATAGCATCAACCTCGGCCAGGGCTTCCCAGACACCGACGGACCGCCGGACCTCATTCGCGCCCCGGCGGATGCGTTGGCCCACGGGCGCAACCAGTATCCGCCGATGCCAGGGCTGCCCCGAGCTTCGCCGCGCACGACGACCGATTCTACGGGCTCGGGGTCGATCCGCTCGCCGAGGTCGTCGTCACCTCCGGGGCGACGGAAGCGCTCACCGCCTGCTTGATCGCGGTGAGTCGGCGACCAGCTGTGGGTCAGCAGCTTCCGCGCCGACCGGACCGCCATGCTCCCGATGCATTAACTCCAACGAGGCGTGGGTTTCGTCAGAAGGACGGAGATCACGCCTCTGGCTGAAGTGCGGGTTTGAATCGCCCGATCTGAACATCAAGGCACCGATTGGCCAAACGCAGATCAAAGCCAGCATGGCTACTGCGCTCCTCCGCCATGATTGGTGCCGCGAGGCGCTTATGACGCGGCCGAGCATCGCGAAGCCCAGAACCCGACTGCCGCCAAGCCGAATAGCAACAGCAGCAAGCCCAATGTCGGCATGAACGAATACGCGACGGACACAATGAACGCTGTAAAGACTCGCAAGTATGCGGCCCGCGACACAGCACCATACATTGCCGACGCGCTCGCCCCCTACTCCACGGTCACGGACTTGGCGAGGTTGCGTGGCTGGTCGAGGTCGGTGCCCTTCAGCACCGCCACCTGGTAGGCCAGCAGCTGCACCGGGATCGCATACAGGAGCGGGGCGACGAACGGGTCCACCGCCGGCAGCACCACCGTCGCCGCCGCGATCGAGCGCAGCTTGGCCGCGCCGGCGGCGTCGCTCAGCACGATCACCCGCCCGCCGCGCGCCGCCGCTTCCTGCAGGTTGGACGCGGTTTTCTCGAACAACGGACCCGACGGCGCGATGGCGATCACCGGCACGGCGGGGTCGATCAAGGCGATCGGCCCGTGCTTCATCTCGCCCGCGGCATAACCCTCGGCGTGGATGTAGCTGATCTCCTTGAGCTTGAGCGCCCCCTCCATGGCGATCGGAAAGCAGTTGCCGCGGCCGAGATACAGCACGTCGCGCGCTTCGGCGACCATCGCCGCGATCCGGCCGATCGCGTCACCCCGCTCCAGCACCTCCGCCGCCCGCCCCGGCACCTCCAGCAGCGCGGCCGTCATCGCCGCCTCCGCGGCCGGCGTGATCGCGCCCCGCGCGCGCGCCGCCGCCAGGGCCAGGCACGCCAGCACCGACAGCTGCGCGGTGAACGCCTTGGTGGAGGCGACGCCGATCTCCGGGCCCGCCACCGTTTCCAGCACCACGTCGCTGTCGCGCGCCATGCTGCTTTCCGGCACGTTCAGCACCGACAGCACGTGCTGGCCCTGCTCCTTCATGTAGCGCAGCGCCGCCAGGGTGTCGGCGGTCTCGCCCGACTGGCTCACCAGGATGCCGAGCCCGCCCCGCGGCATCGGCGGCGCGCGGTAGCGGAACTCGCTCGCCACGTCCCCCTCCGTCGGGATGCGCGCCACCGCCTCGAACCACCAGCGCCCCACCATCGCGGCGTAGAACGCCGAGCCGCAGGCGCTGACCGTGATCCGTTCCACCGCCGCCAAGTCGAACGGCAGCGCCGGCAGCACCACCGCCCGGGTCGCCGGATGCACCATGCGGCGCAGGCTGTCGCCGATCACCGCGGGGTGCTCGTGCAGCTCCTTTTCCATGAAGTGCCGGTAAGGGCCCTTGCCGATCGCCGCCCCGGTGAGCGCGGTCAGCCGCACCGGGCGCTCCACCTCGGCCCCGGCGGCGTCGAAGAAGCGGGCGCCGTGCCGGTCCACCACCGTCCAGTCGCCGTCATGAAGGTAGGCGATGCGCCGGGTGAGCGGCGCCAAGGCCAGCGCGTCCGAGCCCACGAACATCTCGCCCTCGCCGAAGCCCACCGCCAAGGGCGCGCCGTGCTGGGCGCCGACGATCAACTCGGGATGCCCGGCGAAGATCAAGGCGAGCGCGTAGGCGCCCTGCAGCCGGCCGAACGCCGCCCCCGCCGCTTCCACCGGCGCCATGCCCCGGCCCAGATGGTAGTCCACCAGCTGCGCCACCGTTTCGGTGTCGGTTTCGGTGGAAAACTCCTGCCCCGCCGCTTCCAGCTCGGCGCGCAGCTCGGCGTGGTTCTCGATGATGCCGTTATGCACCACCGACACCCGCGCGGTGCCGTGCGGATGCGCGTTGGTTTCCGTGGGCGCCCCGTGCGTCGCCCAGCGGGTGTGCCCGATGCCGGTCAGCCCCGGCAGCGCCATCCGCTCAATGGACGCCGCCAGATTGCACAGCTTGCCCTCCGCACGCCGCCGCTCGATGTGGCCGTTCACCAAGGTCGCGATGCCGGCGCTGTCGTAGCCCCGATACTCCAAACGACGCAAACCATCCAACAACAACGGCGCCGCCGAACGGGACGCGATCGCCCCCACGATCCCACACATCAGCCTGTCACCCGCGTCATCGGAGCGGGGCGCGCACCGAAATTGGCCCCGCTCTCCCGATGCCATCGCAGCGACGGGCGGGCGGGGCCGATCGAAACATTCAACGAAGAGAGGTTACAATTGAACATATGATGATGCTTGTTCTGCCTAAAGGTCTATCGGCCATGACGGATGAGCATAATCCGTGCCACAGCGAAACCGACGGCGTTTGCAAGCTGTTAGGAGCTTAGAGCTGGCGCTCGTGTAAAGGAACCCGACAAACTGAACACAGCTCGCAGCTTGCCATTCGTCCCTCCCTCAAAACATCACCCATGATCGCGCGGGATGGAGTGTGCGGCCGCCGCGGCGCGCGCGCGATCATATCGTCCACGGATGGAAACTGCCGGCCGTCTTCCGACCGGGAAGCCTCGCCTTGGAGCGAGCCGGGTCTAGAAGATCCGCTCGTACACGGTGACGACGTCACCCGGAGCCAGCAAGGTCGCACCCACGGCACGGCCCTCGATGGGCTTGTCCCCGGTGCTGCGCAAGACGGAGGCGTAGTCCTCGATCGCCCGATAGGTGAAGCCGCCGGCGACGGCCACCGCGGTCAGCACGGTCATGCCCGGCTGGAACGGGTACTGCCCGGGTTTGCTCACCTCGCCCAGGATGAACACCGGACGATACACCGTCACCTCGACGACGACGCTCGGGTCCTGGAACAGCTTGCGGCGCTTGAGTTCCGTCGAGATCGCGTCGGCCAATTGGCGCGAGGTCAGCCCCGCGGCCCTGATCGTTCCGATGAGCGGAACGGAAAGCGTTCCGCCGTCGCTGACCCGGAAATCGCCGGTGAGTTGTTGTTCGCCGAACGTGATGATGCGGACCTGATCGCCGGGGCCGAGCCGGTACGCCGTGTCCGACGCCGGCGGCAAGGGCCGAAGATTTGCGCCGGGCGCGCAGGACGCCACCAGCAACGCCGAACCGATGAACAATCGGCGGCGGGAGAGCGTCAGGCCAGACGTCTTCGGATCGGAATGCAAAGGCACGGGCGCTTCTCTCTCCTCGAACCGGCCGGAACCATCCGGCCGGTTGCTCGTCCTGCGATACCGCAAGCCCGGTTTAGATATCGATAACGGGATGAGATTGCCAAAGCAACGGCGCGGAACGCCGCGCCTGAGCCCCGCGGCACGTTAGGCGCGCCCCGCGGGCGATTTGATTTCAGTGTGCCATAAAAGTCGTGCTTCGTTGGCGTCCCGTAGGGGATTCGAACCCCTGTTACCGCCGTGAGAGGGCGGTGTCCTAGGCCTCTAGACGAACGGGACCGCAGCCACGCCGCCGCTTTCTAAGACCGCGGCCTGCGCACTTCAAGCCGGGGGGATCATTCGGCACGCGGAAAGCGGCCAGAGTTCAAGCAGCCGGGCAAAACGCCCGATGGTGGTTTCGGCGTGAACGTGCGCGCCGTGAAACAGCACAACCACCCCCACCCCGGGGGCGCCCAGGCGCGCCCGGCCGGTTTACCGCGGCGCCCGCCCCCCGGCGAGGCGCGCTATGAGCGCGGCGCCGCTCAGCCCCACCAGGGCGCCCACCACGACCTCGGGGGGGGTATGGAAGCCGAGCACCACCCGGGAAATGCCGAACGCCACGGCGGCCGCGAACGAGATCGCGAGGGTCAGGCCCGAGGACGCGCCCAGCAGCGCGAATATGCCGCCATACGTCACGGCGGCGGCTGCCGTGTGGCCGCTCGGGCTGTGGATGTCGAGCTCCGGAACAACATGGCCGCAAGCGCCGAACAAGAGCTTCAGCAACAGCATCACGGTCAATGTCCCGAGCACGCCGATCAGCCACGCCGCCATGCCCCGGCGCCAGCCCAAGAGCATGAGCGCCAGGGCGACGGCGAGGGCGACGGGCAGAACCACCCCTTGGTCGGCGAAATCGGTCAGGAATTTCACGGAGCGCCTGAAAAAAATGGAAGCGGTAGGACCATACGCCACATCGCTTACTTCGTGCTTAAAAGATTGCCGGTGGGGTCCGTTTGCGATTTTATCCCGCTGCATTCGCGCGGA
>CAXUIE010000117.1:0-9213 GCA_964250825.1 uncultured Acidisphaera sp.
TAGTATTTCTAACTGTCAAGCGAAATCCCAGTCCATCGTTCCCGCCAAGGTCATCGCGAGCGAAGCGCGGCGATCCAGGGCCGCGCGCTCAGGTCCGCCCGGAACCGAACATTCGCGTCACTAGAGGCAAAATGATAGTCGCGCGGACGCCGGCGCCCCGCTCCGATGACCCGGCAACGATGGACAGCGGACCTTCGGCGTGGTGCGAAGTTCAACATTGACGCAACGATTTCGTGCCCCCGCCCTTTGCTACAATGCTCGTATGGTGAAACCGCGAGACGACCCTGTGTTGATGCGCTTCCGCGCTGCCGTGACGGAAATCTATGGCGAGCGCGTGGAACGCGTCGTGCTGTTCGGGTCGCGGGCGCGGGGCGACGCGAAGCCGGATTCAGACTACGACGTGGCCGTTTTCATTAGGGACACGGGCACGTTCACTGACGACAGTGCGCGCCTTGCCGTCGTCAGCACAGACATTCTCCTGGATATGGGCGCGGTGATTTCAGCAACTCCCTTCCCTTCCGGGGCTTACCGCGAGCGCACGGGCTTCATGCACGAGCTACGCAAGGACGGCCTCGACCTATGAAGGATGAAACCGCCGACTATCTCACCAAGGCTCGCGAAGCCCTCGTGGCGTGCAGATCGAGTTTGCCCGGCTCATGAGAGCCGAACCGCGCATCGGACGCGACCTCGTGACCTTCCTCACCACCGCCTATCAGTTCAAGCAGCGCGCAGACTATGCGATTGGTCCCGCCGCCGCGCCGATCACGAGCGCCGAAGCGGCGACCGCGCTTGCCGACGCCGCGCGCTTCATTGAGACCATTACCAAGACGCTGCCGCTGGGCCTCACGCCCCCATGCGGATCGAGCGCGCAACCGTAACACCGTCAGCTGGAGGGAAAATGGCACGGCGTGCCGCACCATCAGCACCGAAATCGCCTGCCAGTTTGTCACCGGATCAGATGAGGCAGGGAGTGGTCGCCATCCGAAGGAGGATAGCCGACTTAAAGGAGCTTGATATCGGAGTTCGAGGTCACCGTGTCCAAGCAGACGCTTGGCCGCAAGCTGCGGCCGATGGGGTATCGCAAGCTGTCGGCCCGGCCGCGCCATCATGCGCAGGCGGCGGGCGCGATCGAGGCTTTTATTACAAGCCCTCAAGCTCGGTGTTCAGCTTTCACGGCGGAAATGCGATTCAGAATACCGGGCAGGCCATTTTCTGCGTCGGCGACGTATCCGTTGACTTTGATCAGCCGCTCAAGCGGCAGGGAGGACCGGATCGACTTGATTTCAGCGATGAGGTTGTGCCCCGTCTCGCATACCTCGCTCAAGTGACCGATGTACATATTGTTTGAGGGGTTTGCATCTCCGTTGCACTCCGTCGTATCGGCCACGAAGATGAGGCCGACGATTGTAATGCCCGGATGGTTGTCCTTGACCCATTGGATATGGTCGTGTCCCTGGCCGACAGCCTTCTTGGTGATCGGCTTGTCGCCGTTCTGAAGGGTCTTCAGCTCGAACAGCAGGCAGCACTTCTCCTCTTCATCGATCCACAAAACATCTGGGCCGGTGCGGTGCACGTTGTCAGGCCTCGAAGATGCGAACCCAAGAGCCTCCCCAAGTGCCCGCGTGGCTTCCTCATGCTGTGCTGACGAGGCGTCCTCGTTTGCAAGCGGCTCGAAGCGCTTACTAATGAGCCTAACTTCCTTGTCAAACCTGCTGACGTGCTCCTCAGACACGAGATCGAACAGACGGCTCCCACGTAGGGAGAGCTTCTGCCCTGCTGCGACCTTCGCCGCCTCTGGCTTCGGCAGGTAGACAGCAGATCCCAATCTGGACCGGGCCCGCGTGTATTCGGCCGCCGCCGCGTCTCCATCCCCGGCGAGCTGGTAGAACCAGCCGAGCCACAGGTTGTGCCAGCCAGCCAGCCTTGCGTCGGCGATAGCCGCCTTGTCGGCTGTCTCTGCAAGCGCAGCGGCAGCGCCCCCGAAATCACCCTGCCAGGCCGCGAACATCGCTTCGGATTCCGACAGAGCAGCCTCGGTCAGGAGGGCGTCCTTCTCCCGCGCTGAGGCTTTCGCTTCCGGCGGCAGTTCGGCGTCCGCAATGCGGCTCCCGTAGGTCGATATCCACCCTGGATCGCGTGCCATTACCAGGTCCATCACCTCAATAATCGCGGCGTAGTTTTTGTTCCGCAGCATCCGATTCGAGACTTGGTCACCCAACAGGAGCTGCTTCTGCAGCAGTTCCGGGAGCAGGGCCGCGTTCTCGGCGTCGCTCAGCCAGTTGTTGAGGTTTCTCCCGCGCAGGATGAAGACGCCATAGTCTTTGCGGCCTCTGTTGATCCGTCCGAAGACCTGGGTGATGCGCGACGCGAGCTTCGTCGCCGCGAGCGATGTCATCGCGCAGTACTCGATCTGGAAGCGCTCAAGTTGGCTGTAGCCGCTGGGAAGGTTGTCTATGAGCATGACCCGGCAGACATCATCCGGGAGGTCTATCCCATCGACCCGCGCCACGAGGACGAAAGCTCCCTTTGTCGCGTTTTTGAACGTCTCGAGGTCGGTCGAGAATGCCTCCCGCTTGGGGATGATCGCCAACCTCTCCCAGGGCTTTGCCTCCGGGTAGCTCCGGCAAGTGATGACCAGCTTTTGCTTGGCCTTGATCGCTGTGGCGAGCTTCGGTCCCGTGTCCTCATCCGGGACGGACTGCCCGAAGAGAATGCAGCGCTCACCGTTCCCCGCATCGGTCTCGGGCTGGACGGTGACGTCCGGCCTCTTGCCGAATGCCCTGGCAAATTCTGCTTGGGTCTGCAGCGTGGCCGAGAGGTATACCCGCCGCATGTTCTCCTGAGAGAAGGGGAACGTGACCGCCGATGGCAGGAACGGCGGTGAAATCTCGATGCTCCACCCCGACACCGTGATTCCACATACTTTTATCTTATCGCGGATGTACATGTAGGGGAAAATAAGGTCGAGATTGCCGTTCAAAGCCTTCCTGATCTCTTCCGAAATCTCGTCAGAGACCTCCAAAGCGTGCATCGGAGGCACTAGAACGATAGCGCTATCTTTCTGCTCCATCACTTCCTTGAACTTAAACGACTGGCCGGCCGCTGCGAAGGTGGGTGACAACAGCCGAGCAACACGTTCAAAGAGGTCAGGGAACGTTGCCCGTGAGATGTTCAGCGTAAACGCATCTCGGATCGCTTTCTCGGCGACGTGCGCGTCATCGAAGATGAACTTGTTGACGTTGTGCTTCTTAAACGTCGTGTTGGCATTAAATACGGACGGATACGTTGTGATGCAGAAGGTCTTGCCCTGTTCAAAATCCGAGTTGCAGAACTGGCTCCCGTAGTAGGTCGTGGGCGAGATGCCCAGCTTATTTGCCTCCCGCTCGGTCTGAAGGACTAGATCGATCGTCGAGCACACGTAGACGCACTTCCCTGCCTTCTCGTTAGCCATGCTCTGCGCGATCAGCACGCCGAGCATTGTCTTCCCGGACCCGGTGTTCAGGCTGATGAGAACGTCGTGCTTCTTCCTGGCCTTGACCCATTCCTGGAGCGCCTCGCGCTGGCCGCCCCAGAGGTCGTTGGGAGTACCCGCCAGGCTCGGCCGCCGCGCAAATATTTCAAAAGGATCAGACGGCGGCGGCTTAGGCGTGAGGGGAGGGATGTCAGAGAAACTCATGTCTGCCCATTTTTCATGCTGTTCGCCGCTTCAATGCGGGATCGGCGCCAAACCGCGTCCTTCCTATGGTCGCCTGGAAGTGGTGCTCTTGTCGACGCGCCGGTATGCAGACGTTCATGCGAAAAGGCTAATGGAGGGTGGTCGTATCGCGGACGTCCGCTTACCCCGTCACCCGACCCAAAGCTTCCGGTCCGCTTTTCGGCCAAGAACGGCACGCTGTCCCGGGCAGTGCCAAGGTCTGCCGAGGTCGCGAGCTGTCATCCAACAGGTTCCCCTGGGGGCGGGGCCGCTCGACCTCGCCGAGACGCATGCCGCGCGCCTTCGCGACGGCTCATGAGCCCTGGATCAGCTCGCCCCCGAACTCGCGATGCCCGGCAAGCACGCGAATTTCGGTCAGGACCGCGCGCCGGTCAGGTCCGCCAACAGCGGCATCGCCTCCGCCGCAAACCGCTCGATCTGGCGGTTGCGGTCCTCGTACGGCCCGAGCAGGTCCAGCAGCACATGCCGCACGCCCGCCGCGTGAAAGGCGTGGATGCGCTCCGCGTCGCGGCGGCGATGCGCGCGAACCTAGGTCGCGCTTAGGTCCGCCCAAACCGAGTCTCCGCATCACCGGATGCAAACTGATGGTCGCGCGGTCCGACGCCCTGTCCCGATAATCGGTAAGGGGAACCGGACGAGGGAGGCCCGCAAGCGACGGCTGGTTAGCCCCCGTCCCCGTCGCTCTGCGCCATTGCATAACGTCTCTGAAGCGGACATTCGCCGGATCGCGCTGGCGGCCGTCCTGAGTGCATCCGGTCAGTCTGGCTTCGGCGAGCGAATTCGAAAGCGGACATAGGTCGTTGGTGCGGACGGCCGTTGATGGTTGAAGTCTTGATCCAAGAAACGTCTCCCCCTGATCGGTCGGGCCCTTTTCGTTCGGCTTGCCGTTGCCGAAGCAGAGGCGTGGGTAAGGCGGGGATGATACAGCCAGCGCCGCAACTTTACGGCGCCGATGCTGGCGCTGTCCGGATGGGCCGGGTTGAGCAGCACGCAACACTCTTCCGATACGATGACCGAGGGGATAATCAGAACCGACGAACTCCAACTACGCAGCCATGCCGTGCCAAAGTCGATGCTAGCGCGGCCTGCCGGCTCGGCATCCCAGCCGACGGGCAGGCTCGCGGGAGTCTCCCTCAGCGCGGCGGCCCAGACCGGATCGGGGATCGAGATCTCCACCAGATACCGGTTGAACGGAAGGCCGACCGCCGCGAGATGCACCAGCGTTTCGAGACAAGCAAGCGAGCGGTTCTCCGCGGCATAGACGACCGCCACACCCTTCTCGTTCCAGCGACCGCCCGTGATCTCCGCGCCTTTTCCGCTAAGATCGTTCGCCTCGTAGTCCGGTGTGTCCGTGCCGATCCGATAGGCGATCCGGCTCAAGCGTAAGCGCCGCTCTGCATCCGCGCGAGCACCTGCGAGACCAGCGCCTGACCCGTCATCGTATCCATAAGGTCCAGCGGACGAGCGCCACCGAGTGCCGGCACCGGCGCGCCCATCCACGCCGACAACCAGGCAGCAGCATCGAAGCCCTCCGGGTTGCCTGATTCCCGGACCATCGTCTGTAGTTGCCCAAGCAGGCGACCAACCCCCAGCACACGCTCGCCTTCGGCGGCCGAGAGAGGAGCGTTTGTCTTGGCCTTCCGGTTCACCGTGGCGACTGGAATCTGCAACGCAGTCAGCGCTTCACCCTGCGGGACGCGCAATTGGCCCAGGATAACCTTCGCATCACGAGCGCCGACGCCGGTCTTGACCCACTCCACCCGCGTCAGAACAGGCGCTTTGTAGAGGGTGACGAATCCCTCCTCGTTGGGCCTGAACCAGCCGAACGAACGGCTACCCTCAGCGGTCAAAAGGGCGTCCGACTTCGGGCGAGCCGTCCCCTTCCCCTTGGCAGTCGGCGCCTGCTTGCCCCTCTTCCTCGCGACCTGCGAGGCTCCGTGCCCGCCCGAACGGCCCTTTGATCCGGCTCGCGAACTGGTCTGCGCTCGTGACATCCTTTGCTCCCTTGAGCAAAATATATGCTCAATCAGGCGAAGGCTACAAGGGTTAGCCAGAATGCGACCGGGTGACGAAAGACGCCTGCCTCAAATAGGCGAGCACTGTGTCCGTGTTCCCCGAATCGTTCGCTCTTGCCGCGCGCCCCCGCGGCAGCGATAAGCCCTGGATCAGCTCGCTCCCGAACTCGACATCGCTGCAAGCCCGCCCGTTCCGGTCAGGACCGCGCGCCGGTCAGGTCAGCCAGCAGCGGCATCGCCTCCGCCGCGAAGCGCTCGATCTGCGTGTTGCGGTCCTCGTAGGGGCCTAGCAGGTCCAGCAGCACGTGCCGCACGCCCGCCGCGTGGAAGGCGCGGATGCGCTCCGCGACCTCGGCCGGGCGGCCGAGCGCGCAATAGCGCTGTGCCGCCTTGCGGAAGTCCATCGCGTAGCGAACGCTCAAGGTCTCCGACGCGGCGTCCAGCGCACCCTCGTACGTGTCGTCAAGCCGCGTGAACAACAGGTGGCCGGTCCCGAACCGCGCCACGGACCGGCCGGCCGCCGCCGCCGCGTCGGCGATCTTGGCGAGCCCGTCGCGGTACATGTCCGGCGTCACCACGTACGACAGCCAGCCATCGCCGATCCGGCCGATGCGCCGCAGCGCCGGGTCCGTCCGCCCGGCGAACCACAACGGCGGGCCACCCGCCTGCCAGGGCGGCGGCTGCATCGTGACGTCGGTGAACGGGCCGTAGAACCGGCCCTCGTGGCTGACCTTCTCGCCCGTCCACAGCTTGCGGAGCACCGCGACCCCCTCGGCCAGCCGCGCGCCGCGCTCATGGTGCGGCACCCCGCAGACCTCGTACTCCTTGGGGAACTCGCCGCCCACGCCCACCCCGAAGATCAGGCGGCCCTCGGTCATCAGGTCGAGTGTGGCCACCTGCTTGGCGATCGGCGCGGGATGCCGCAGCGGCAACAGAAACACCGCCGTGCCGAGCAGCAAGCGACGGCTCGCCACCGCCGCCTGTGCCAACTGCATCAGCGGATCGAGGATCGGGATGGTGAACGCCACGTGGTCGCCGACCCAGAGCGAGTCGTAGCCGCGCCGGTCCACGAGCTGCACGAGCTCGACCAGCTCGTCGATGCGCGGCAGCCACGGGCCGGTCGCCGGTTCGGTCCGGCGGTGGATCGTCTGCACGCCGATCCGCAGCCGGTCGTCGAGTGGCAGCATCACCGCCGTGCCCTAGTACGGCGCGTCGCCGCAGATGGTGATGCGGTGCATGATGCGGGTTTCCGCCGGGTAGTCGTTCACCGCGAAATGCTGGACGCAGCGATTGTCCCAGAACGCCAGCGAGCCGGTTTCCCAGCGGAACCGGCAGGTGAACTCCGGGCGGGTCGAGTGCCGCATGAGGTACTCGATGATGGGCTCGGCCTCCTCGTCCTTCATTCCGTCGAGGCCCTGCACGTGGCCGCCGACGTAGAGCAGCTTGCGCCCGGTCTCGGGATGGGTGCGGACCAGCGGGTGGACCGACGTGGTCTGCACGTTGCCGGGGTCCTTGACCCGCATGGAGCCCTGGCCGGCGTGCATTTCCTTGCGCGACCGGCCGCCGTGGCCCTTGAAGTGGTCGCCGACGCAAACGGTGCGCAGGCCGGCGAGCATGGCCTTCATGCCGTCCGACAGGCTTTCATAGGCGAGGTACTGGTTGGTGAAGATGGTATCGCCGCCGGCCGACGGCACCTCGCGCGCGTAAAGCATCGTGCCCATGGCGGGCTCGGGCGCGAACATCTGATCGGTGTGCCAGTTGCCGCCGAAGTTCCTCGTGTCGGTGGGCCGTTTGATGATCGCGAGGATCTCCGGGTAATCCGGCATGCCCTCTATGAACGGGTGGAGATGGATGTCGCCCCAGCGTCGGGCGAAGGCGAGCTGCTGCTCGGGCGTCAGTTCCTGATCGCGGAAGAAGATGACCTGGTGCTCCAGCAGCGCCGCGCGGATCTCCCCCAAGGTCTCCTCGTCCAGCTCGCGTGCAAGGTCGACGCCGGCGATCTCGGCCCCGAGCGCGCCCGCGAGACGGTTGACCTCGATCCGGCGGTATCGCGTGTTCTGCAGGAAACCCATCGGCGCATCCTCCCAGGCGCGCGATGATGACTCCGAACCGGACAAGCTGCCAAGGCCATGCCCAGCGCCGGGTCGCCGGGTGGACGCGGGATCAAGCCGCGCGGACCTCGGCGAGGAAGGTCCGAACTTCGCGATTGAGGACGTCGGCCTCGCGCGACAGCTCGCCGGACGCGTCCAACACCCGCGCCGCCGCGGTGCCGGCCTCCTCCGCGCCGGCGTTGACGTCGGCTATCGTCGCGGTGACGTTCTGCGTGCCGAGCGCCGCGTGCGTGGCGCTGCTCGCGATCTCGGCGGTCGCCGCTCGCTGCTCGTCAATGGCGATCGCGATGGCGGCGGCGATGTTGCTCACGTCGGCGATGATGTCCGCGATTCCGGCGATGGCGCCCACGGTTTCCCTTGTGGCCGCCTGCATTTGGCCGATATGGGCGCCGATTTCCTCCGTGGCGCGCGCCGTCTGGTGCGCCAGGCTCTTCACCTCCGACGCCACCACGGCGAAACCCTTGCCCGCCTCGCCCGCCCGCGCCGCCTCGATCGTGGCGTTGAGCGCCAGCAGGTTGGTCTTGCCGGCGATGCTGCTGATGAGCCCGATCACGGCACCCACCTGCTCAGCCCCCGCCGCCAGCCGGCCGATCACCGCGTCGATCCGCCGCGTGGCCTCCGTCGCCTCGCCGGTGCGCCGCGTGGAACGCGCGATGCTGCCGCCGATCTCGGCGATGGACGCCGACAACTGCTCGGCCGCCGCCGCGACCGTGCTGACCGCGCTCGAGGCTTGATCGGCGGCTTGCCCAACCTCGCCAGCCTGACGCCTCGCCTGCCCCGCAGTGCTGGCCATGCCTTCCGCGGTTGCGTGGAGCCGCTCGGCCGCCTTGGCCACTCGATCCACGCGCGCTTCGGCCTGCCGCTCGAAGGCCGCGACGCGTGACGCAAGCACCTCGCTCCTCGCCGCCTTCGCGGCCTGCTCGGCTTCCCGTTCGGCGGCCATGGCGCGCGCGGCGAGGGCCTGCGCCTTGAACAGATCAACGGCTTTCGCCATGCGGCCGATCTCGTCGGCTCGGCCGATTGCCGCAACCTCCACGTCGAGATGACCAGCCGCAAGGTCGGCCATGGTGACGCGCAAGGCGTCCAGCGGCCGCAGCGTGCGCCTCACCGCCAAAAACAGGGCGCCGCCGCCGAGCAGGATCAGCACAATCCCGCCGAGCCCGGCCCCACGCTGGAGTTGGCCGACCAGGGCGAGGTACTCCGACTTCCGCACGCCCACGTAAAGGACGCCGATGACCCGTCCCGCTTCGTCCTTGAGCGGATCGTATGCCGTGAAGTACGGTGTCCCCAGGATCTCGGCCTCGCCCCGATACGTCTGCCCTTCCCTCAGCACCGCGACCTTGTTCCGCGGCGACCTGCGGGTCAGCACGAA
>CAXUIE010000118.1:0-9211 GCA_964250825.1 uncultured Acidisphaera sp.
CCAGCCGAGTCCTTGGCTTGATTGAGGCCGACCACGAGGTGGACCGGCCGATCCGACCAGGACGCGAGATGCGCCGCCAAGGCCTGGCCGGCGCCCGGATTGTGGCCGCCATCGAGCCAAAGCTCGAAGCCGGGCGACATGCGCAGTGCGAGGCGGCCCCGTAGTTGTTGGAGCCGCGCCGGCCATTCGGCCGACGACAGCCCGGCCAGGATGGCCGTTTCCGGGAAGTGGGGAAACCCGGCCCGGAGCGCGGCCGCCGCGATCCCGGCATTGTCCAGCTGATGCGCGCCGGGCAGGGCAGGCGTCGGTAGCCCATCAACCCCCCAATCGCGGCCGCGAAGCAGCACGGGTGCATGGAGGGAAGCGGCGCGCGCCAGAAGCACATCGAGCGCCGCCGCTTCCTGCGATCCGATCGCGACGGGGACGCCCGGCTTCAGGATGCCCGCCTTCTCACCCGCGATCGCCTCAAGCGTGTCTCCCAGCAGGTCGCGGTGGTCGAGCGAGATGGACGTGACGGCGCAGGCGGCCGGGCGCTCGATCACGTTGGTCGCGTCGCCCCGGCCGCCGAGGCCGACTTCCAGCACGCACAACTCGGCCGGACTTGCCGCGAACAAGTCGAAAGCGGCGGCGGTGATGACCTCGAAAACGGTGATGGCCGCCCCCGCGTTGACCCGCTCGACCCGTTCCAACGCGTCGACCAGGGCAGGGTCGGAAACGAGCGAGCCCGCGATGCGGAAGCGCTCGTTGTAGCGCACGAGATGGGGCGACGTGTAGACGTGCGCCCGCCATCCGGCTGCCTCGGCCATCGCGCGGAGGAAGGCGCAGGTGCTGCCCTTCCCGTTGGTGCCGCCGACGTGGATCACCGGCGGCAGTCGGCGTTCCGGATGGCCGAGCTTGGCCAAGAGCACGCGCAGCCGGTCGAGGCTGAGGTCGATCAGCCGTGGGTGAAGGCCATGCAGGCGTTCAATGACGGCCTCGACAGCCGCGGACCCCTCCCTTCGACCTCCTCCCGCAAGCGAAGGAGAAGAAAGCCCCCGCCCCTCTTGGGAGGGGGTTGGGGGGGAGGTCACGCCGCTTCCCGTTCCTTGGTGCGCAGCAGATCAATCACCCGCGCCAGCACGTCCTTCAGCTCCGCGCGCTTCACAACCATGTCGAGGATGCCGTGCTGATGCAGGTATTCCGCGCGCTGGAATCCTTCCGGCAGGATTTCGCGCACGGTTTGCTCGATCACTCGTGCGCCGGCGAAGCCGATGGTGGCACCCGGCTCGCCGATCAGCAGATCCCCGAGCATCGCGAAGCTCGCCGAGACGCCGCCCGTGGTCGGGTCGGTCAGCACCACGATCAGCGGCAGCCCCGCTTCCTTGACCAGCCGCGTGGCGACCACCGTGCGCGGCATCTGCATCAGGCTGACTGCGCCTTCCTGCATCCTGGCGCCGCCGGATGCGGTGAACAGGATCAACGGCGCATCCTGCAAGACGGCGAGTCGCGCCGCGGCGACAATGCCCTCGCCGACCGCCGCGCCCATCGAACCCCCCATGAAGTCGAACGACATGGCCCCGACCACGGCCCGGTGCCCCGCGAGGGTGCCGTGCGCGACCAGGATCGCGTCGTCGAGCTGGGTTTTCTCCCGGGCGTCCTTTAGCCGGTCGACGTACCGCTTGCTGTCGCGGAACTTGAGCGGATCGACCGGAGCCTTTGGCAGCTCGATGCGCGTGTAGGCATTCTCGTCGAACGTCCAAGCGAGCCGTTCCTGCGCGGAGGCGCGCATATGGTGGCCGCAATGCGGGCAAACCTTGAGATTTTTCGCCAGTTCGGTCCGGAACACCATCTGCTCGCAGGCAGGGCACTGGACCCACAGGTTCTCCGGCACCTCCCGGCGGGCAAACAGCGTCCGGATCTTGGGCCGCACATACTCGGTAAGCCAACTCAACGCGGCGGCTCCCCGGTCCTTGCTGGGGCAGCCCAGATCGAGGCAGCCCAGCGTTCCAACGCTGCCTCCGTCGTGGCAAGGAGGTCGGCCATTCTTGGCATCCGGGGTTGTTGCGGCGCGATATGGCCAGGTGACAGGCTTGTTGCAACCATCAAATTAGCCCGCCGTTCGCTCCCCGCAGGTAAGGACGATCAATGCCCGAAGCGCCGCCTCCGCGGGACGCCGTCTTTCGGACCGATGTCCCGGCTCGTCTCGATCGCTTGCCCTGGAGCCGATTTCATTGGCTCGTCATCGGCGCACTGGGAATCACTTGGATCCTGGATGGGCTCGAAGTCACTTTGGTGGGCTCCTTGTCGGGGGCGATCGCTGAAAGCCCGAGCCTGCACATGTCGGGTGGCCGGATTGGGGTCGCCGCGAGCGCGTATCTTGGCGGGGCGGTGATCGGGGCGCTGTTCTTTGGCTGGCTCACCGATCGCCTCGGCCGCAAGAAGCTCTTCACCGTCACCGTGTTGATCTACCTGGTGGCAACCATCGCCTCGGGCCTGTCCTGGAGCTTCTGGTCGTTTGCGATCTTTCGGTTCATCACCGGCGCCGGCATCGGCGGCGAGTACGCGGCGGTCAACGCGACCATTCAGGAACTAATCCCCGCGCGGCGTCGCGGCTTCACCGACCTTTGCATCAACGGTAGCTTTTGGCTCGGCGCCGCGTTGGGCGCCGTCGGGGCGCTTGTCGTGCTCGACCCGGCCGTCATGCCGCACGAGTGGGGATGGCGCATCGCCTTTATCATCGGCGGCGTGATCGGCTTCATCGTGCTGCTGCTCCGCCGCTTCCTCCCCGAAAGCCCGCGCTGGCTCATGACCCACGGCTATCCCGAGGAAGCCTCCAACGTCGTGGGCGAGATCGAGGCGCGCGTGGAGCGCGAAACCGGCAAGAAGCTCCCGCCGGTTCCGGACCAGCATCTGACGTTGCGAAGCGACGTCCATGAATGGTTCGGTGCCGCGGTGCATACTTTGTTCAATCGTTATATCAAGCGCACGATCCTGGGCACGGCGCTCATGGCGGCGCAAGCGTTCTGCTACAACGCCGTCCTGTTCACCTATGCGCTGATCCTCACGCAATTCTACAGCATCCCCGTCGGGCGCGTCGGATTGTTCATGTTGCCCTTCGCGCTCGGCAACTTCGCCGGGCCGCTGTTGCTCGGGCGCTTGTTCGACAGCTTGGGCCGCAAGACCATGATCGTCGCGACGTACGCGCTTTCCGGCGTGCTGATGATCCTGACCGGATGGCTGTTCGCGCGCGGGGTGCTGGATGCGGTGCAGCAAACGGCCGCCTGGACCGTGATCTTCTTCTTCGCCAGCGCGGCCGCCAGCTCCGCCTATCTCACGGTTGGGGAAAGCTTTCCGCTCGAGGTTCGCGCGGTCGCGATCTCGCTCTTCTATGCGTTCGGCACGGCGGTCGGCGGCATCGCCGGGCCGGCCTTGTTCGGCGTCCTGATCGAAACCGGCGCGCGCGGGGAGATATTCTGGGGATACGCGCTCGGCGGCAGCCTCATGGTGGTCGCCGCGTGTTTCGAAGCGGTGCTGGGCGTCGCGGCCGAACGCCGCTCGCTGGAAGACGTCGCACCCCCACTCTCGTCCGTTGCAGCGGAACCGGTCCGGTAGCTGAACGTTTCACCGAAAGGCAACCGGGAAAGGAAATGCCATGGACAAGGATCGCGTCGAAGGCGTTGGCCAACAGGCTAAGGGCGCCGTCAAGGAAGCGTTCGGCAAGGTGACGGGCGACACGAAAACCGAAGCCGAAGGCAAGGCCGACAAGGCCGCGGGCAAGGTTCAAAATGCCGCCGGCGGAGCCAAGGACGCCGCGCGGGACACTCTGAAAAAGAGCTAGGAGCCTCCCACTTGGGCGGCAGGGCGTCGCGCGTCGTTGCGGCGCCCTTTTTCCATCTGATTTTGCCCATTCGGAGCGGTTGATCCATACTGCGCCCTCGGAGTGGACCAGGGTTCGGACGTGGCGGTCAGCAAGCAAGTCTACCGGGAGGCGATGGCCCGGCTCGGGGCCGCGGTCAATGTCGTGACCTCCGACGGCCCGGGCGGTCGATGCGGGTTCACCGCGTCCGCCGTGTGCAGCGTAACGGACTCGCCACCGACGTTGCTCGTTTGTGTCAACCGGGGCAATGACTCGTATCCGCCGCTGAAGGTGAACGGCGTGTTGTGTGTCAACACCCTCGCTGGCGGCCAAGAGGATCTTTCCGCGATCTTCGCGGGCTTAACTGAGGACGATGCCTCGGCGCGCTTCAATTCCGGCGTCTGGCACCGATTGGAAACAGGCGCTCCCGTGCTCACCGACGCGACCGTCGCATTCGACTGCCGCATAACGGAATCGGTCGAGATTGGCACCCACACGGTGTTCTTCGCCGCGGTTGACGCGATCCAGGTCGGCAATTCCCGGGAGGCGTTGATCTATTTCGGGCGGGTTTATCACCGGCTGGCCCACCAAGAGTGATCGCCCGCTACACGACCCACCGGCCGCACCGGGCAACCAGTCGCGCCCTTGAACTTGGCGGCGAGCAGGATGAAGCAGCATTGGTGGACGCCGTCCCGGACTAGCTCGTCCAGGGCCAGGTTTTCGATCAGGTAAACGCCGGCTTCCACGAGCGCATGTTGATGCACCGGCATTCCGAGTTGCCGGTCCGGGTTGGGCAGCACCTCGACAGCCATGTTGTCCGCCCCGATGGCAACCACGCCTCGAGCGGTCAGCCAGCGCGCCGCCGGCACGTCAATGCCGGGTTCTCCGTGCAGGTAGCGCGCGTTGTCGGTTCCGAAGTAGCGGCCCCACCCCGTCCGGATAAGGGCGACGTCTCCCTCGCGCAACTCCGTTCCGGCATCTTCCTGCGCCCGAGTGAGGTCATCCGGGGTCACCACGCGGCCGGCGCCGAGATGTGCCCCGCCGTCGAGCCCTGCCACGTCGAGAAGGACGCCACGCGCGATGATCGGGGGGGCTTGCTCGATGCCGAGCTGATCGAGCCCCCAATCGGTCACGACCTCGGCTGCATGGAGGTCGTTGTAGAGCCGGTCGCCTTGGTGAAGTGCCCAAGCGCGTCGATGTGGGTTCCGACATGGCTGGTCATCTCCATGCGTTCGAGATTGACGCCGGCGTCGTTGGTGAAGCCGAGCTTGCGGCGGCGCTTCATGCTGTCCCGCCAGGTGACGAACATTGAAAGCAGGAACGGCGTTTGGTTCGGCGCCATGTAGGGCGCTGTCGCCGAGATCGCGTGGCTCAGGTCGTAGAGACGGGCGGCGCGGATCAGGCCGAATGCAGCGAGCCGGCGTTCCGGCGTCATGAGATTCGCAGCTCCGATCTGATCGCCGTGTCCCCAACGCGAGTGGGTGTGCGCACCGACGCTCATGAGCCGTCCTCCCAGGTTGTTTGCTGCCCCCGAAGTCCAGGGCGCCGGATGTCAAGTTTCCGACGTGGAGTCCACGTTGGCGATGGCCAGCCTGCGAACCATGCGGAGGAGCATCTGCCGATCGACGGGGGTGCATTCGCGGTATAAGCGAAGCAGCGCCCACTCATCGCCGCTGCTTGCTTGCCTCGGGGCGAGCTTATTGTCGCCGTGCAGCAGGTACTCAACCCCGACGCCAAGCACGCTCGCGACGCGCGAGAGATTGGCGGACAGCTGTCCGGCTCGGCCCGTTTCCCATTGGGCGACGGCGCTGCGGCTGACCCCGACAGCGTTGGCCAGCTCGTCCTGCGTCCAGCCATGCTCGCGACGGACGGCTCGGATCCGCTCACCGACTTGCTCGGGTTGCTCCATTGGTCAAGCATACTAACGGGCCAGGACGGTGTCCATCGATCCCTTCCGACATAAGGTCGTCCTCCTCTTGTCTTTACGCCTGCCTCGTGTTTTCCCGCCGGAGACTTCTGGCGCTTGAAGGCGGGCATCCAGGTCTCGACGAACATCAACAACGCAAGCGTCCTGCATTCCCGCTTTCATTGCAATGACCAGAGGGGGCGGTCCGGGATTAGCGTGCCGCTCCCAGTGTGAACTCAACGAGATTTTCAGCCGGCTTCGGCAATTTCCGTGTTGACGGCTAATGTCAGCTATACTAACAATTTGTCATTCAAACCGGATCGCATTTCATGCCTAGCAAGGTTCTTTGGACGCAAGTGCGCGACAACCAGATTCGCCAACTCCGTTCGGACGGGGCGAGCTGGGACTCGATTGCCGAGGGTCTGCTTTTGTCGCGTTTCACCGTGATCGAGCGCGGGCGTCGCATCGGTGCTCGAAAGGCACCTGCGGCGCCCCGCATTTTGCCCGAGGACCCCGGGCGCGAGCCGCTTCCCCCGGGGCATCCAAACAGTTGGCAAGCCCTGAACAGCGGCAGCAGCCTGGACGGAGAGCCCTATCCGTTCCCGCTATTCCGATAGCCGCATCGACCCCACCTTCATTGGGAGGCCACTTGGCCGTGAACCTAGCCGTCAATCCTGTCCGGCAACCCTTCCCCGCGCCGGAAGGCGTTCCGTTCGACGCCGAGTTCCTGATCGCCCGGCTCGAGGAGGCCGGCGCCACCCTGTTGTCCATCCCGCATTCGGGCTGGACGACCAAGCTTCGGACGTCCTCGCTCGACATCGTGCGCAGCGCCGCCGAGGCGTACGGGTGGGGCGAGAAGCGGCTTCGTCCGCCTGTCCCGAACGCGTCCAAGATCGACCAGATGGACGAGGCCCTGTCGTGGATCCCGTTGATCCCAGTCGAGAACTACGTGCTGCGGCGGATCGTCGGCGCCCGTTGCCTGGTGAATCCGTTGACGGAGCGGCATCTCTATCCGTGGCGCCGCCTGGCCGCCGCGCTCGGCGCCGACCACAAAGCGATCCAGCGCTGGCACGCGCAAGGGATCGATCTCATCGTCTCGGCGCTCAATCGCCGGAGATAGCCTTGGGGCCTGGACCCTCCGTCAGCACGATCCGGGAAGGCTCCCCAAGGTCGTGCGATGGAGCGTTTCGGTGCGGCCCATGAACGCCGCGCCAAGATAGACCCGCGCTGTCATCGTGTCGGGCGCTCGCAGAGCCGCCGATAGATCATAGGTTCGGCCGTTCTCGGGGTCGAGGAACCAGCCGTTCGACCACCGGTTCGCGCCCGAGGGACGCAGCCCCCAGATGATCACGCGCTGGCACAATGCCGGCGTGCGCAACGCCTCGTTGCGGAGCCAGACGACCTGGCCACAAAGCGAGCCGCTGCAATCGAACACCCGCACGCCGACCTTGTTGGGGATGACCCAGATCCCTTCCGGCACCTCGGCCCGCGCGCCGGGGAGTGCTGCAAGAACGCCGGCGGCCGCGGCGATCAGGCCGACCGCCGCCGCCCGTAAGTTCGACCACATGCCTCGCGCTCCCTTCGATCAAGCGGCAATGATCGCACATTCGTCCAAGCCGCTACACCGCGGCGATGTCGGGATCGTGGCTGCCGCGAGCTAACGAAGGGTGGATCAGCGTCCGAGCGGATGGTCGACGGCCGCCACCCAGCGCCCGTTCTTGACCTGGGCCAGCCAGGCCTCCGTCGAGCCGTGATGCTGGGTTGAACTCAGCGTGAGCGGCGGTGAGCCGAAGATGTCCCGATAGTCCTTGATGCTTTCGAGCGCCTTGATGAAGCCGTCCAGCGTCAGGTTCCGGCCGGCGCGCTCCAGCGCGACCAAGGTGATCTGCGCGGCGCTGTAGCCCATTTCGCCCAGGAAGTTCGGTGCGATGCCGAACCGCTGCTTGTATCGGCGGATGAAGTCCTGGACCGCCGGCCGCGGGTCGTCCGGATAGGCGATCAGCGACGGCGTCACGGCGTAGTATCCCTCACCGATCCCGCCCGGCGCTTCCGCGACCGCCGTGTCGTACGAGGCGAACTGGCCGAGGAAGTCGACGTTCCAGCCCATCTTGTGCGCGGTCGCCAGGATCAAGGTCGTGTCCCGGACGATGGTGCCGGTCGCGACCAGGTCGCAGTTCGCTTCCCGCAAGCGGGTCAGGGCGGCGGAAAAGTCGGTGTCGGTCGGCTTGTGGGCGGTCTCGCCCACCACCTGCAGACCCATCGCCTCGGTTTGCTCCTTCACACCGGCGAAGACGTCGCGCCCGAAATCGGTGTCCTGGTACATGGCGCAGATGCGCTTCTTTCCCTTCTCCTCGACGAAATACTTCACGCCGGCCCGCATTTGATCGTAGTAGGACGCGAACTGGCCGAACTTGAGCCGATTAAACGGCTCGTACATGGAACGGGCCGCGGTCAGCGGAAACACGTTGGGCACGCCATGCTCGAGCTGTGTCGGCATGTTCGCGTTGTTCATCGGCGTGCCGCCGTTGTTGACCATGATGAACACGTTGTCTCGGTTCAGCAGCTTGTTCATCGCCTGCACGGCCCTGGGAACCTGGTACTGATTATCCTCCACGATGTATTTGATCTTGCGGCCGTTGACGCCGCCGTTCGCGTTCGCGTCGTCGAACGCCATGCGGATGGCTTGACTGTTGTTCACGCCCTGGACTGCGGTCACGCCGGAAAGGTCCGTGATCGTGCCGATCACGATTTCGGTGTCGGTCACCCCACGGGTCGGCTCCGCCGCGTTGGCGACGGCTCCAAGGCAGATCGCGGCCGCGGCCATCACCGTCGCGAGCGCAAGCCGCCGACCTGCACAAACAACCATTTGGACATCCTCCCGAGCCGGCTGTGCCGATTCATTATAGTAATGCACCTTACTGTCGCCTTTCACTCCCGCCAACTAGGCCCCGAACTGGCTCCGGAATCAGCGAGGATGCTGCTCGCCCCCTCGCTTTCGGCGATGGCCCGATCGCCCGGCACGGCACGCTGGCGGAAGCGTCAACGCTCGCCACAACCCAACCGGGTCCATGCGCCGGCGCAGCAGCTTCCCCCCGACCATGACCACGATGCGCGCGATGTCAGTCACCGGCCTGAAATGGCTCGCCCGCAGCGGCGCCCGGCCGTAGATCATGGGTATGTCGATGGAGGCCGTGCGGACGCCGAGGCGCGCCGCCTCGATCAGCACCTCGCTCTCGAATGCAAAGCCGGACGCAAGGGGCGGCCGGCCGGCGAGTGCATGGATCAGCGCGGCCGGGTAGAGGCGAAAACCGGACTGACTGTCGTCGATGGGATGCCGCGCCGCCCAGGATACCCAGAAGTCGGCTACCCGGTTCGCGACGAATCGCGCGCGCGGGGCGTTTCGGCCTCCCCGCCGTCGGGATCCGATGATGATATGGGCCGGCCACGTCCGCGACGCGGCCAGGAGCCGC
>CAXUIE010000119.1:0-9180 GCA_964250825.1 uncultured Acidisphaera sp.
GCGCGTACGGGTTCGCGCTGACGGTGATGCATCTCGGCTGGCCGCCGCTCGCGGCGATGGCGGTCGCGGGCGCGGCGGCCGTGCTGCTGGCGGCGATGCTGACACCGCTGCTGCGCTTGTCAGGAGCCTACTTCGCCATCGCGAGCCTGGCCGCGTCGCAATCGGTGTACGAGGTGGTCGCCAACCCGGCCCTCGAGAACGTCACCAAGGGACCGTACGGGGTGTCGCTGTCGGGCGTGTTCGCGCCGCGCTTCAGCTACGAGGTCGGCGTCGCGGTGATGGCGCTGGCGCTTTTCGCGGTGGTCTGGCTGCGCAACTCGCGCTTCGGCCTCGCCCTGCAGGCGATCCGCGAGGACCCGGTGAGCGCCGCCATGGCCGGTGTGGCGGTGGTGCGCGGCCGCACCATCGCCTGGCTGCTGTCGGCGCTGATCGCCGGCCTGGTCGGCGGCGTCTACGCTTGGCACATCTCCGTGTTCTATCCGGACACCGCGTTCAACATCCAGTTCAGCATCTTCGCCACCGTGTTCGTGCTGTTCGGCGGCGCGACCACCCTGCTCGGGCCGATCCTCGGCACCGCGATCCTGTACGGCGTCTACAACGCGATCGGCATCACGGTGCCGCAATATTTCCAGTTGATCTACGGCGCGCTGATCGTGGGTCTGGTGCTGTTCCTGCCAAACGGGCTCGTTTCTCTCCTCACGCGAAGGGGCGTCCGTGTTCCCTGACGCGCCGCCCTTGTTGGAGGTGCGCGGACTCGTCAAGCGGTTCGGCGGCTTCCGCGCGCTCGATGGCGTCTCGTTCCACCTGTCGCCGGGCGAAGTGCTCGGGCTCGTCGGGCCGAACGGCTCGGGCAAGACCACCTGCATCAACGTGATCTCCGGCCTCTACGCGCCCGATGGCGGCAGCGTGCGGTTCGAGGGGCGCGCGATCGGCGGCGTCCGCTCCGACCGGCTGGCGCGCGCGGGCATCAACCGCACCTATCAGTCGCCCAAGCCCTTCCTGTCGCTCACGGTGCAGGAGAATGTCGACATCGCCGCGGCCTACGGCAACGCCGGCGAGCCGGTCGATCTCGCGGCCCTGCTCGCCTCGCTCGATCTCGACGCGCACGCGGGCCGCGCGGCGGCCGACCTCAACAGCGCCCAGCAGAAGACGCTGGACCTCGCCCGCGCCCTGGCGACGCGCCCGCGCCTTCTGCTGATCGACGAACTGGCCGCCGGGCTCAACCCGGCCGAGCTCGGGCGCATGGCCGACCGCCTGCGCGCCTTGGCCGACAACGGCATGGCGCTGCTCGTGGTCGAGCACCTGATGGGCTTCATCGACAAGGTAACGGACCGGGTGATCGCGATGAACGCGGGCCGCGAGATTTTCGAGGGCACCTTGGCGGAAGCCACGCGCGACAAGACGGTTGTGCAGGTGTTCCTGGGCGGCACGCCGCATGAGACACCCAGTGTCGACCCCTGATTTTTCAGGCGGCGAATTTGGCTGCGGCGGCGCGCGGCTGGGGGTCGGGATAGCGGCCGGGGAAGGCGAGCGCGATCGGACTGTCGATGGCGGCGAAGATGACGGCCGCCCCCGGCCAAAAGCCTTCGAGCAGGCTGCGCGGCTGGTCTCATGCGGGCCGTCGAGCGGCGAGCGCACCTGGCCGTCGCAACAGCAGTTCCGGTTCGCGGATACTCCGCCGCCACGCAGCTTCGCATCCGCCAACCGAAGGCGCACCAGTGAGCCTGACGATGCTGCAGCCACCCGGCTGGCCCGCCCCGCGCGGCTACAGCAACGGCATCGCCGGCGCGGGCCGCATGGTGATGATCGGCGGCCAGGTGGGCTGGGACGCGGACGGTCGGTTCCCGGACGGGTTCGTCGCGCAGGCCGGCCAGGCGCTGCGGAACATCCTCACGGTGTTGCAAGAGGCGGGCGGCGGCCCGCAACACCTCGCGCGCCTGACCTGGTACGTGCTGGATGTGGCCGAGTACCGCGCTTCCTTGCCGGCGCTCGGGGCCGCCTATCGGAACGCGCTCGGCCGCTGGTATCCCGCGATGACCTTGGTGCAGGTCGAGGCCCTGGTGGAGCCGGACGCCCGCGTCGAGATCGAGGCGACGGCGATCCTGCCGGAGTGAACCGCCGTCCTACACGTGCTGACCGCCGTTGATGTGGACCTCGGCCCCGTTGATGTAGGACGAGGCGTCCGTGCAAAGGAAGAAGATCGTTTCGGCCACCTCCGCCGATGTGCCAAGGCGGCGCATCGGGATCTCGTTCTCCACGATGCTGCTGGTGCCCGGGGACAAAATGGAGGTGTTGATCTCTCCCGGCGCGATCGCGTTGACCCGGACGCCGTAGCGGCCGAAATCATGCGCCATCTCGCGGGTCAGCGCCGCGAGCGCCGCCTTCGACGTCGCGTAGGCCATGCCGGCGAACGGATGCACGCGGGAGCCCGCGATGCTGGTGACGTTCACGATCGAGCCCTTGGCGGCGCGGAGTTCGGGGAACAACGCGCGCGCCAGTAGCGCGGTCGAGAACATGTTCACCCGGAACACGTGTTGCAGCAGCGCGGCGTCCGTTTCGAGCGCGCCGAGGCGGGAACCGGCTTCGCCCTTCGGCGAGATCGCCGCGTTGTTGACCAGGGCGTGCAGCATCCCGTGGTCGAGCCGGCCGCGAATGTCCTCCACGGCGCTGGGCATGTTCTCTATGTCGGCGAGATCCAGCTGGACATGGTCGCGCTCGCCGCCTTCCCAGGGGCACTCCTCGGGAAACGCATGACGCGAAACGGTGAGCACGCGCCAGCCGGCGCCCGCGAAGCGCTTGACGGTCGCGTGCCCGATGCCTCGGCTGGCACCAGTGAGCAGCAAGGTCCTGCGGTGGTGTTCCATGCGGCGCATCCATGAATGCCGAACGACCATACATGATTGCGGCTGTCCCGGCACCCTTCCGTCGGCGTCGCGCTCGGGCCATTCTCGCGGGTTAGACGAAGCGAGGGCGCGATGGAGTTCACCGGCAAGACCGTCATCGTGACCGGGGCGGCAGGTAATGTCGGCGGCGCGGTCGCTCGCCTGCTCGCGGAGCGCGGCGGCCGTGTCGCCGCCGTCGATGCCCTGGATGCGCCGTTGCGGCAAGCAATAGCCGCGATGCCCGAACCCGGAAGGCATCTTGCGCTCCCCGGCCAGGATCTCCTCGATCCCGCGGCCTGTGTGCGCATGGTGGCGCGGGTCGCGGAGGCCCTCGGGCCGATCCACGGGGCGGTCAACACGGTGGGCGGCTTCGCGATGGCGCCGCTCGTCCAATCCGGGCCCGATCTCTGGACCCGCCTCTTCGACCTCAACCTCGGGAGCGCCCTCAATCTTTATCGAGCGGTTCTGCCGGGCATGGTGAGCGCACGAAGCGGAAGCCTAGTCGCCATCGGCGCGGCCGCGGCACTCCGCGCGCCGGGTGGAATGGCGGCCTACGCAGCATCAAAGAGCGCGGTCCTCCGGCTCACCGAAGCACTCGCCGACGAGCTGAAGGCCGACGGCGTGCGGGTGAACGCGGTGCTTCCCGGAACCATCGACACGCCGCAGAATCGCGCGGCGATGCCGGACGCCGACGCCGCACTCTGGGTCACGCCGGCCGAAGTGGCCGAAGCAATCCTGTTCCTGCTCTCAAACGCCGCCAGCGGGGTGAGCGGCGCGCTGCTGCCGGTGGGCGGGCGAAGCTGACGCGGCCCGGCCCGGCTACCCGTTACCAACCGACGGCTGCCCCACGCCTTACCGTGACGTGTTAAGGCCGCGGTGCGTTCAAATCTGGACAGCAAGCCGTGCGTTGCAGATTGGAGTGCGCGTTAAGGTAGCGAAAAACCCCAGAATCGCACGCATAACTTGATTTCCGTTATAGCATCGTTAAAGCTCCGTTAACAGTAGCTCGGACGGATTTGAGGCTGGTTGATGCGACGTTGGATTTTTGGACAGTTGCTCCTCGGATTGTTGATCCATGAGCCGGTAGCGTTCGGCGCTGCCTTTAAATGGGGAAGTGACGGGGACATCAGCGCGCTTGATCCATACACGAGGAACGAAACCGTCCAGCTTTCCTTCCTGGCGAACATCTACGAGCCCCTGATCCGGCGAGATCGCAACCTGGCGCTCGAACCCGCTCTAGCAGTCAAATGGGAGCGGACGAGCGCAACCGTTTGGCGATTTGACCTGCGACCTGGCGTCAAATGGCAAGACGGCTCGCCCTTCACGGCGGACGACGTCGTATTCTCGGGGCAGCGGATTAAATCCTCGAACTCCGTATTGCGCGCCGTCCTCGGGGCGGTGAAAGAGGTCCGCAAGGTCGACGATCTTGCCATCGATATCGAGACAATCCGGCCAGACCCGATCCTGCCGCAACAGATCACGAGCTGGCTCATCATGAACCGGGCCTGGGCCGAGAAGAATGCGGCCGTGGAGCCCGTTAATCTCAGTTCGGGCAAGGAGAACTACGCGATCCGCCACGCCATGGGCACGGGGCCGTACAGGCTGGTCTCACGCGAACCGGACCGCCGGACCGTTCTCGAAGCGAACCCGGACTGGTGGGATCGGCTGCCCGGCAACGTCACCCATGCCGAGTTCCTGGTCATCGGCAATGCGGCTACGCGCGTCGCGGCGCTGCTCTCGGGCGAGATCGACATGGTCTACGCCGTCCCGCCGCAGGACATGGATCGGATCGCGCACACGCCGGGGCTGAAGCTCTTCACCGGGCCGGAGCTGCGCACGATCTTCCTCGGCATGAACCAATGGCGCGACGAGCTGCTCCGATCCAACATCAAGGGCAGGAACCCCCTCAAGGACGCCCGCGTCCGCGAGGCAATGGCGCTCGCGATCGATGAGGGGGCGATCGCATCCCGCATCATGCGGGGCCAGGCTCATCCGACTTGGCTCATGTGGGGGCCGGGCGTGGACGGCTATGACGCCGCGCAGGACGTCCGCCCCAAGCCCGATCCCGCGCGCGCCCGGCAGTTGCTCGCGGAAGCCGGCTATCCGGACGGCTTCAATCTCGGCATGGATTGCCCGAACGATCGCTACGTCAATGACGAGGCGATCTGCACCGCGGTGGTCGCCATGCTGGCCCGGGTCGGCATCAAGGTGGATCTGACGGCGCAGACCAAGGTGCGCTTCTTCAGCAGGATCCAGGCGCCCGGCTACGACACGGACTTCTACATGCTCGGCTGGACGCCCACGACCTACGATGCGCACGACGTTCTCTTCAATCTGGTAGCCAGCCGCCACCTGCCGCAGGGTGAAGTTAACTACGGCGGCTATTCCAATCCCGCCATCGACGCGTTGACCGACAGGATCGCCGTGGAACTAGATCGGAACAAGCGCATGGCGATGATCGGGGAAGCGGCCGCCATGCTGCAGCGCGATTGGGGCTACATTCCACTGCATCAGCAGATGCTGGCGTGGGCCGCTCGGTCGAACATTGAGCTGGTCCAGCCTGCGGACGCCCACTTCCCGCTGCGGTTCGTGCGGGTGAACTGATGCTTCCAACCTATTGCCGGCCCCGCCGCACCCCGCGATGATGGCGCCGTGGCCCGGTCGACGATGGGGTTTGTGCGATGAACGTGCTGGCCCCGGTCAAGGCGCGGCTGACGATCGAAGTCGTTCACGACCTGGTCTGCCCGTGGTGCTTCCTCGGGGTCCGGCGGCTTCAGCGCACGTTGCGGCGCCGGCCGGACCTGCTATTCGAGCTGTCCTGGCGGCCTTTCCTGCTCAACCCCGACATGCCTCGCGCGGGGATGTCGCGGCCGGATTACTTGGTTCGCAAGTTCGGCGGCGAGGACCGCGCCCGGCGACTCTACGTTTCGATCAGCGAAATCGGCCGGGCCGAGGGCGTGCTGTTTCGCTTTGATCGCATCCGCCGCACGCCGAGCAGCGTCGACGCCCATCGGTTGGTGCGCTTCGCCAGCCGTCACGGGCGCGCCAGCGAAGCCGCCGGGGCATTGTTCTCCGCCCATTTCACCGATGGGCTGGACATAGGCGACAACGAAACCTTGGTCGGCATCGCAGCGTCGGTCGGACTGGACGCGCCCTCCGTCCGCGCGTTTCTCCGGAGCGAGCAGGGGGGCGACGCGGTTCACGCCGACAATCTTCGCGCGCACCGGCTTGGCATCAACGGCGTGCCCTGTTTCATCATCGACGGTCGCCACGCCATTGCCGGAGCCCAGGAGCCGGAGGTGATCGAGCGCCTGCTGGACGTGGCGGCTTTGGAGGCGGGGGAAGCCTAGCGGCTCAGGCGGCCCTCGCCCGCCCTGCGATCCGAGGCGGGATTGCCACCGCCCGACCGATTCCCTTACGCTTGCGTGGGTGTTCGCCGGTCAGGAAGCGACTCGGGCGGGGGCGGCGTATGGACCAAGCACGCCACTCGAACGAATAAACGACAAGCTGCCGGAACTTTGGCGTGTTCCCATCCGGCAGCTTAGCCCCGTTGATGGCGGCTACCGATTGGAATTCGTGCCGGGAGCCGCGGACGCATCGGAGCCGGTGGCCGTGGGAGACGTGGTCGGCGCCGGGGAGTACGTGGGCGCCGCGTTCCGCTCCTGATGCGCCCGTTGCGCCGCCGCCTGCTTGGCGTGCTTGTGAGCGTAATGCCCGGCGACGCAGCCGCCGACGGCGCCCAGCACGCCATGATGCACCTGGTGCCCGGCTACCGCGCCGAGCGCCCCGCCGCTCAGACAGCCGATGGCGCGCGCCTTCGGGGGCGCCCCGGCGAGCGCGAGACCGATCGCGGCCGCAGCGAGAAAGGTACTCCGCATTCGTGTCACTCCCCTGTGCACGCGCGCCGATCGGGCAGTATTGGCTCGGCCGCGCGTGGCATCACTGTATCCAACCGTTGCAAGTGGCATTACTTGGCCGGGTATCAAGCCGCTTTCGCTTGTCCGGCGATTTGCAGCAGGTTGCCGAGCATGTCGCGGGCGAACCGCAGCCGGGTTGCCACATCCATCTCCCGCACCAAGGCCAGCTTGTGGTCGGGCCGAAGCCGGACAAGGCCCCCCTTGGTGGATAGCCACGACACGAGCCCGGCCGGGTTGCGGAACGCGTTGCCCCGGAAGCTCAACACCATCCCCTTCGGCCCGGCTTCCAGCTTTTCCACGCCGGCTTCGCGGCAGCCGCGCTTCAGCGCGACCACCTGCAAGAGGTTGTCCACCTCGGCCGGCAGTGGCCCGAAGCGGTCCACGAGCTCGGCCGCCATCGCCTCCGTTTCGGCGTCGGAGGCCAAGCCGCCGATCCGGCGGTAGAGCCCGAGCCGCACCGGGAGGTCGCGCACATAGGTTTCCGGAATCAGCACGGGGAGGCCCAGATTGATGTTGGGCGTCCAGTCGCGGTCCTCCGAGCGGCGGCGGCCCTCCTTCGCCCGGAGCTCGGCCACCGCGTCCTCCAGCATCTGCTGATAAAGCTCGATGCCGACCTCGCGGATGTGCCCCGATTGCTCGTCGCCGAGCAAGTTGCCCGCGCCCCGGATGTCGAGGTCGTGGGACGCGAGGGTGAAGCCCGCCCCGAGCGCGTCGAGCGTTTGCATTACGGTCAATCGCTTCTCGGCCGCGACCGAGAGCCGGTGGCTCTGCGGCCAGGTCAGGTAAGCGTAGCCGCGCTGCTTGCCGCGCCCGACCCGGCCGCGAAGCTGATACAGCTGGCCCAAGCCGAACATGTCCGCCCGGTAGATGAGCAGTGTGTTCACCGCCGGCATGTCGAGCCCGCTTTCGACGATGTTGGTGGATAGCAGAATGTCGAACTTGCCGTCGCCGAACTCAGTCATCACCCGCTCGAGTTCGGTCGGAGCGAGGCGCCCGTGCGCCTGCACCATGCGCGCCTCGGGCACGATCTCGGCCAATCGCTCGGCCATGCGGTTGAGGTCCTCGATGCGCGGCACCACGCAGAAGATCTGCCCGCCGCGGAAACGCTCGCGCTGGATCGCCTCGCGCGCCACCACGCTGTCGAACGGCATGATGAAGGTGCGGACGGCGAGCCGATCGACCGGCGGGGTCGCGATCAGGCTCATCTCCCGCACCCCCGTCAGCGCGAGCTGGAGGGTGCGCGGGATCGGGGTCGCGGTCAGCGTCAGCACGTGGACGTCGGATTTGAGCTGCTTGAGGCGCTCCTTGTGGGACACGCCGAAATGCTGCTCCTCGTCGACGACCAGCAGGCCGAGATCGGCGAACTGCACCGATTTGGCGAGCAGCGCGTGCGTGCCGACGACGATGTTAACCGAGCCGTCGGTGATGCCGCGGCGCACCTCGGCGGCTTCCTTGGCCGGGACCATGCGCGAAAGCTGGGCCACGCGCAGCGGCAGCCCGGCGAACCGCGCCGAGAAAGTGCGGAAGTGCTGCCGAGACAGCAGGGTGGTGGGCACCACGACCGCGACCTGCGCGCCCGACATCGCGGCGACGAACGCGGCCCGGAGTGCCACCTCCGTCTTGCCGAAGCCGACGTCGCCGCAGATCAGCCGATCCATCGGCCGGCCCGACGCCAAATCCTCCAGCACGTCGGCGATGGCGCGGGACTGGTCCTCGGTTTCGGCGAACGGGAAGCGGGCGCAGAATTCGTCCCAGGCTCCCTCGGCCGGGGCCATGCTGGCCGCGTCGCGGATGCGCCGCGCGGCGGCGATGCGGATGAGCTCGCCCGCCATGTCGCGGATGCGCTGCTTCATGCGCGCCTTGCGCGTCTGCCAGCCCGCTCCGCCGAGCTTGTCGAGCCCGACGCCGTCGCCCTCGCTGCCGAAGCGCGACAGCATCTCGATGTTCTCGACGGGGAGGAACAGCTTGTCATCGCCATCGTAGAGGAGGCGCAGGCAGTCGTGCGGCGCGCCGCTCACCTGCAACGTCACGAGTCCGTCGTAACGGGAGATGCCGTGATCCTGGTGCACCACGAGGTCTCCCTCGGCGATCTCGGTTGCTTCTGCGATGAACTGGTCGGCCCGCTTGCGGCGGCGCGGCGGACGGCTGATCCGCTCGCCCAGCAGGTCCTGCTCGCTCACGAGCGCCATCCGCTCGGCCACGAAGCCGCGCTCGATCCCGAGCGTCACAAGCGAAATGGCCCCCGCCGGCTTGCGTCGCACCGCCGCCCAGCTTTCCTCCGAAGCGGCGTCCTTGAAGCCGTGCTCGCGCAGAAGATGCGCGATCCGCTCGCGCGAGCCGCGCGTCCACGCGGCGATCAAGAGCCGCCTGCCGTCCTCGGC
>CAXUIE010000120.1:0-9118 GCA_964250825.1 uncultured Acidisphaera sp.
GTGCCGGCCATCGCCCACTCGCCGCCCACCCCCACGCCCGCCAGGAACCGGAAGGTCGCGAGCCACCACACATTGGGTGCGAAGGCGGCGGCGCCGGTGAACACCGAGTAGACCAAGATGGTCGCGGCGAGCGACTTCGTGCGGCCGAACCTGTCGGAGATCAGCCCCCAGATGAAGGACAGGCCCCAGCCGATCAGGAACAGGGCGAACATCAGCGAGCCGATGTAGCCGATGTTGGCCGGCGTGGCCCCGATGCCGGAGCGCGGCAACAGCTCCGTCAGCGCGGGACCCAGGACGAGCGCGTAGATGACCGAATCCATGCCGTCCAGCAGCCAACCGAACCAGGCGGCCCAGAACCCGATTATTTGCTGCCGGTTCAGTGGCGTCCGTGTCCGTGTTGATGGGCTGGCAGATATGAAACCGCCGGTGGAGCCAGCAGCCATCTTGGTTTCCTCTTGGCGTTCGCCTGACGTGGCCGTCCGCGCGATCTGGCGGCGGTCCGCTCGTGTCGGACCGGATTATCCGAAATCGATTGCATATGCCCGTTGCGGCCTGCGGGCCAGATCGTGCTCGCGCGCTGTTCCGCCCCGCGCGGGAGACGGCGGGCGCGCCGTGTCGCTTACGGCTGCGAGGTGGTTGCTCCGAGCAGCGTGTTCACGGCGGCGGAACGCACGACGGTGCCGCGCACGAAAGCCTCGTGGTTGGCCTCGATCCGGTCAGGGTCGTAGAGGTAGTTGACCATGATCCCATAGGACTCCTTGATCCCGCGCGGCGCGACGTTGCCAAGCCAATTCACCCGCTCCAGTTGGGCGCCGTTGCCGAGATGAAAGCGGGCCACCGGGTCGGCCGGTCCGCGGTTGCCTTCCGGCGTGGTGAGATATGCGGCGCAAAGCCGGGAAAGCGGCGCGCGCAAGACTTCCGACCGCGCCGCGTCCTCCCACCACCGCTCTTCCCCCAAAAACCCGCGCAGCACGGTGACGGGATCGCTGGCCGGCTCGACCCCGCCCGCGGCCGGCCGGAGCGCAGCCATCTCGTTCTCGCGCAGCGGCGGGCCGGCGAGGCCCGGCGCCGCGAAATGCGCTTCCAGCCAGCGGCGGAAGCCCGGGACTGGCGACAAGGTCGAGAAGCGGACGAGCCGGGGCAGCTCGGCCTTTAGTTCCTCCACGACCTGCTTGATGAGAAAATTGCCGAAAGAAACTCCGCGCAATCCGTCCTGGCAATTGGAGATGGAGTAGAAGATCGCGGTGTCGGCCCCCGCCTCCCGCTCGCGCTCGGCCCGTTCGTCGCCGTCGCGGGCGAGCAAACACTGGACGGAGGCGGCGAGCCCCTCCGTCAGCGCCACCTCGACGAAGATCAGCGGATCGCCCGGCAGCGCCGGGTGGAAAAAGCCGAAGCAGCGCCGGTCGGGCGCGAGGCGCCGTCGGAGATCGTCCCAGCCGTGAATTTCGTGCACGGCCTCGTAGGCGATCAGCTTTTCCAGCACCGCGGCCGGGGTCTGCCAGTCGATGCGGCGCAGCTCCAGGAAGCCGCGATTGAACCAGGAGCCGAACAGGTGGCGCAAGTCGGAGTCGAGTGGGCGCAGCGCCGGCTCGTCGCGCAGATGGGCGAGCAAGTCCTTGCGCATGGACACGAGCGCCGCCGTGCCGCCGGCCGCCATGTTCATGCGGCGCAGCAACTCCTGCCGCGTCGGCTCGGCTGCTTCCGCGAGCTGGGCGGCTTGCTCGGCCGTGGACGCCGCGAGGTAGGCTTCAGCCGCCGCCCGCAGCCGGTCCTCGGCGGGAAGGAAGTTGCTGGCGAGGAACCCGTAGAAGGCGAGGCGTTCCTCGGGAGCAAGATCCCGCAGCACAGTGTGGAGTTCGCGCGCGACGGCGGCGCCCGATGCCTCGCCGCGCTCCGAGAGCAATGCGACGGCCAACGCCCGGGCGCGGTCGAGCGGCGCTTCGGGCGGTTTCGGCCGGAGCACTCGGGCATGGGAGCGCCCGCGGTCGGCGATCGATGACCACAAGCGCTCCACCCAGAAGCGCGGGCCGGACGAGGGTATTGGGGTGATGGCGGATGAGGTTCCTGATGCCACGCTGATCCTCTCTCACGGCGGCTGAGCCATCATTCCACAAATCTCTCGCGCCGAGGGCCACGTCTGCGTGCGTTATTCCGATCACTCGCGCGATGCCGGTGAGCCCTGTCGCTTTCACAAGGCCGGTCCGGGTTCGGACCGCATCCAGGTCTCGACGTCAAGTTTCCTGACCTCGTCAAGAAGCTGAGCGAACCGCGCGGCGGCATGGTCCAGGATCGCCGCGCCTGTTTCGGCCCTGGCCGCCGCCGCGTTTCCAAGCGCGCCGGCCGGGTTGAGGTCCTGGGTTTCCCACCCAAACCCGACCATGCCTTCCGGTGTGAGAACCGAGTTCGTCGCCTCTCGCTCGAGCCATGCGCTGCGGAAGTCCGAAGCCCGATCCATGCAGACGAGATCCGGGCGGAGGTGCAGCATGATGCTCGTCTCGACGAGCCCGCCATGAATACCGTGGCGCAGTTCAACGTCATTAGGCGTCACGCTCTCGGGCAGCCCGAGGCGGCTCCAGTGGCAGTTCACCGCGAACAAGCCTTCGGCGCGCAGCTTGCGGGCGACAATGTCGATCACTTGTGGTTGACCGCCGTGGCTGTTGAGGAAAACAAGCCGACGAACACCCGCCCGACGGACGCTGCGGCCGATCTCGGCAAGCACGGCGATCAGTGTTTCCGCCGAGAGCGTCAGCGTGCCGGGGAACCGGACATGCTCGACCGACAAGCCGACGGACTGCATCGGCAACGCCAGCACGGACGTGTCCGCCCCCGCGATCCGCAGGGCGCGTTCGAGCACCCCAGCGTTGATCGTTGCGTCGACGCTCAGGGGCAGATGGGGGCCGTGCTGCTCGATCGCCGCCACTGGCATCACCGCGATCGTTTGCGCGGGCAGCGACGAGAAATCGCGCCAGCACAAATCCTGCCAATGCCGGACATCCGCCATGACGGCTCCCTTCAAGCTTCCGTTCCATCAGTCTAGCCGCACACGCCGACGCCAGCCGAATTACGGCAGGCGCTTCAAAAGCGTGCAATTACGGCTTAAATGTCATAACGCGTGCTCGTCATTGCCAAAATAGGCTGCAGGCGCTTCCAAACTGGAGCCGGTTGGTGCAGGCTCCGTGCTGACGAGAGAAGGTTCTGCCGGATGCAGATGGCTGGGACGACCCGCCGCTCCCTAATCAACAAGGCCGTGGCCCTTGCAGGAGCCGCCGCCCTGCCGCGCCGCGCGCGGGCCGCCACGAAGATCAGCTTTTTGACGAACTGGTTCGCCCAGGCCGAGCACGGTGGCTTTTACCAGGCGCAAGCGACCGGCCGCTATCAGAAAGCCGGCCTCGACGTTTCCATCCGCATGGGCGGCCCGCAGGTCAACGGGATGCAGCTCCTGACCGCTGGCGAAGCCGACATCATCATGGGCTACGACATCCAGACGCTGAGCGGGGTCGAGAAGGGATTGCCCGTCGTCACCGTCGGCACCTCGTTTCAATACGACCTGCAAGGCGTGGTGACGCACGGGGACATCAACGGGATCGGCGATCTCAAGGGACACACGATCCTGATCGCCGGCAGCTCGCACGCGACGTTCTGGCCTTGGCTCAAGCAGCGCTTCGGCTTCACCGACGATATGGCGGGCACCTACACCTTCAACCTGCAGCCGTTTCTCGTCGACAAGAGCTTGGCGGTGCAGGGCTACGCCACCTCCGAGCCGTTCGAGGCGCGCAAGCAGGATCCAGGCGTGAAGTTCTTCCTGTTCGCCAATGACGGTTATCCGCCCTACGGCAGCACGATGGTGACCACGCGCCCGTTCATCGCCAAGAACCCCGACGCGATCGCAAGTTTCGTGCGCGCCTCGCTGGAAGGCTGGCGCGATTACGTGAGCAATCCGGGGCCGGGCAACGAACTCATCAAGCGCGACAACCCGAAGATGACGGACGATCGGATCGCCTACGCCATCCAGGAGATGCAGCGGCTGAAGGTGCTGAACGGCGACGCGGCCGCCACCCAAGGCATCGGCGTGATGACCGACGCGCGCTGGCAGAGAACCTACAATTTCCTGGTCAAGGCGGAGCTGCTGAAGCCGTCCACCGACTGGCGGAGGGCGTTTACCACCGACTATGTGAAAGATCTCCACATCATAATGGCATGACCAGCACGATTACCCTGTCGCGCTCGCCGCTTGCGGCTGAGTCGCTCCCGGTCGCGCCGGTGGTCGAGGTGCTTTCGGCCGAAAAGGTGTTCGCCAACGGGTTCCGCGGCCTCGCGCCGATCAACCTCACGGTTCACGGCGGCGAGTTCGTCAGCCTGATCGGCCCGTCGGGCTGCGGCAAGAGCACTTTGCTTAAGCTTATCGCCAACCTTCTTGAGCCGAGCGATGGCAGGCTGCTCTGGTGGCGCGGCGATTTCGCCCGTGTCGGCGAGGCTGGCCGTCGGCTCGCCTTTGTCTTTCAGGATCCGACATTGATGCCCTGGGCAAGGGTCGAGGCGAACGTCCGCCTGCCGCTCGACTTCGCGCGGGTCGAGGCGGCTGCGGCCAAGGAACGGGTCGCGGCGGCGCTTCGCCAAGTCGAACTGAGCGCGGCGGCCCGGCAATACCCGCGACAGCTTTCCGGGGGAATGCGGATGCGCGTCTCGATCGCCCGCGCGCTCGTCACCGATCCCGACCTGCTGCTGATGGACGAGCCGTTCGGCGCGCTTGACGAGTTCACCCGCAACCGCTTGGACGAGGACCTGGCGAGGCTTTCCTCCGAACGGCGGCTGACGACGGTGTTCGTCACCCACTCCATCTATGAGGCGGTGTTTTTGTCGACCCGCATCGTCGTCATGGCCGCGCGCCCCGGGCGCGTGTTCGCTTCGTTCGCGGTCGATGAGCCGTATCCGCGCGATGAGGCGTTCCGCGCGAGCCCGCGCTTCGCGGCGCTGTGCCGCGACCTGTCGGGCCTGCTCACCGACGCGGCGATTGCGAGCCGCGCATGAGTCGTCCGTGGGCGACGCGCGACTGGTTCGCGCCCGTGACGGCTCCGGTCGTGGTCGGCGTCCTGCTCGTCTGCGCGTGGCAGTTCGCCTGCCGTCGGTTCGCGATCCCGGTCTACCTGTTTCCGGCGCCAAGCGATGTCTGGCGGAGCTTTCTGTCCGATTGGCCGGGCTTGCTGCACGCCCTCGGCAGCACGCTGCGGGTCACCTTTGCCGCCTTCGCCCTGGCGACTCTGATCGGCGTGATGACCGCGTTCCTGTTCATCCAAAGCCGCTGGATCGAGATAAGCCTGCTGCCGTACGCCGTGCTGCTGCAGGTGACGCCGATCGTCGCGGTCGCGCCGCTCATCATCATTCTGGTGAAGAACACGCCGGTTGCGCTGATCGTCTGTGCTACCGTGATCGCGCTGTTTCCCATCATCAGCAACACGACCATCGGGCTGCGCAGCGTGGATCCCGGGCTGCTGGCGTATTTCCGCATGAACAAGGTCGGCCGCGCGCAAACGCTCTGGCGCCTGCGCGTGCCGAGCGCGCTGCCGTTCTTCATGGCGGGTTTGCGGATCTCCAGCGGGCTCGCGCTGATCGGCGCGGTGGTGGCCGAGTTCGTCGCCGGCACCGGCGGCCGCAGCGCGGGCCTTGCCTATGAGATCCTGCAATCGGGCTTTCAGCTCGACATCCCGCGCATGTTCGCCGCCCTGTTGCTGATCACGGTCACCGGCGTGGCGCTGTTCGGCGTCATGGTCGGCTTGCAGCGTGTGTTGCTCGGGCATTGGCACGAGAGTGCCGTGGGGGTGGAAAGGTGAGCCGATGCTGACAACCCGACAGAAAACGCTGCGCCGGTTCTGGTACGCGACGATGCCGCTGCACCATCTGGCGGATGGCCCGAAGCCGTTCCGCTTGATGGGCGAGGACATCGTGCTATTCCTCGACGCGGACGGCGCGCCCGCGGCGTTGCGCGACCGCTGCTGCCATCGCACGGCCAAGCTGTCGAAAGGCTGGATGGACGAGGGCCGCATCGTGTGCGGCTATCACGGCTGGACCTATGACCGCACCGGCCACGTCACCCGCATCCCGCAATTCGAGCCGGGCCGCGCTTTGCCGAAGCATCAGGTGCCGTCCTACCGGTGCCAGGCGCGTTACGGCTACGCCTGGGTGGCGCTCGACGAACCCTTGACGCCGATCTTCGACATCCCGGAAGATGGCGCACCCGACTTCCGACGCATCTTCCAGTTCTACGACCAATGGCAGACTGCGCCGCTGCGGCTGATGGAGAACAGCTTCGACAACGCGCATTTTGCCTTCGTGCATCGCGGCACGTTCGGCGACAACGCGCAGCCGAAGCCGAGCCGCTACGACATCGAGGAAACCGACTACGGCTTCGTCGCGACCACCGTGGTCGACATCCTGAACCCGCCGGCCGCGTTCCGCGTCACCGGCAGCACCGAACCGACGACGACGCGCACCATGCGCAATCACTGGTATCTGCCGTTCGCCCGCCGCATGGACATGACCTATCCGAGCGGCATCCGCCACATCATCATCAACTGCGCGACGCCGATCGAGGACGGGCGCATCCAGCTCGTGCAACTGCTTTATCGCAACGACACCGAAGCCGATTGCCCGACCCAGGCGCTGATCGGTTGGGACGCGGCGGTGGTCTACGAAGACCGCGAGATCCTGGAAGCCACCGACCCCGACGCGGCGCTCGACCCGACCAAGCGCGTCGAGGCGCACATGCCCTCCGACCGCCCCGGCCTCATCATGCGCCGTCGGTTGACCGAACTGCTGGGCGCGCACGGCGAGCCGGAGGTCACGCGCCTTTATGCGACGGCTTGATAGCTCCGCATCTTGCCGGGGTTGAGCAAACCTCGCGGATCGGCTTCGTGCTTGAAGCTGAGTTGGTCGGCGTCGACGCGCTTGTGCCCGACGCCGTCCTCCAGCGTGTAGACGTGCGGGTCGGCGATCGACACGCCGTGCGCGCGGTGGGAGGCGATGATTTCGTGAAGCCGCTCCTCCGTCGTGAAGCGCACGACCGGCAGGCCGCTCGCCGTGATCTGTCCGCCGACGCGGATAAACTCAAGGTGTGGCGCCGCCTCGTCGCCGAACAGGTCCGCGATCTCGAGAACGCTGTCGAGCAGCCGCGCGGCCGGGTACAAGGCCTGCAGATAGGTGAAGCCCGCGCGGTCGCGCTTGAGCACCTGCAAGGTCGTGTGATTCCAGGTGTACTCGTAGAGCGGCGTCTCGCCCGCGACCTCGTCGGTCGGCCGTTCGTAGGTGATCTCTCCGGACGGATGCTGGCGAAGCAGCGACTTGAACGCGCCGAGCGACGGCGCCGCGATCATGAGGAGGAGGACCGCCTGGCCGTCCGGGCAGTGATCCGCGATCGGCCGAAACGCGGCCGGCGTTGGCCAAGCGATCGGCGTGACGAGCTTCTTGACGATCCCGTCGGCCAGCGCGAGGGCGTAGCCGCATCGCGTCGCGTCCATGAAGGTCGGGAACGCGACGACAACATCCAGCCACTCCCAGGCGGGCGCCAGGGGCATCTCGAGCGCGGTGATCAGACCCGTCGTGCCATAGGCGTGATTGACCGCGCCCGCCTCCCGGTCGCGCAGCTCCAGCACGCGCGGCGTTTGCTCGACGGTGACGACGCGCGCCGCCCCGACATTGCCGGGCTCGCGCAGCCCGCCCCAGGTTACGGAGCCGACGCCGCCGGAGCCGCCGGCGACGAAGCCGCCGATCGTGGCGGTGCGCTTGGTCGAGGGGTGCATCCGCAGCTCCCAGCCTCCTGGCCGCGTCGCCCTGTCGAGTTCGATCATCTTGCGCCCCGGGCCGACGCGCACCGTGCCGGGCCGTTGCCATTCGATCGTGTCCAACGCCGTCATGTCCACAACCACGCCGCCATGCAGCGGCACCGCCTGCCCGTAATTGCCGGTCCCCCCGCCGCGCGGGGTGATCGGCACGCGGTGGCGGAAGCAGGCGGCGGCGATGCGGATGACGTCGGCTTCGTCGCGCGGCAGCAGCACGGCCTCGGCCGACAGGCCGCGCAACTGCCTGTTCAGCACCGGGCTATACCAGAAGAAGTCGCGCGATTTCTGCCGCACCAGCGCGGGCTCGCTGGTGAACGGGATGCCCGCGAGGTCGTCGAGCAGATGGTCGACCGATGTGCTCAAGAGCGTCTCCGACAAATCTGCCACTGTAACCAGCAGGGCATGAAGCAATGATCACGCCACGGTTCGAGCAAGACTTTCCGAACGACGTCTGGCTGCGCCGGGCCACCGTGCCCGCGACGCTGCTCTCCGGCGTCGATGCGGCGTCGAACGGCGACGGGCTCTGCCAGCTCGACCTGCGGCTCACGGACGGCCGCATTGCCGTCCTCGCCCCATCCGGCGGCGCGACCGAGGGCGTCGACCTTGATCGCGGCCAAGTCTGGCCGTGCCTGGTGGACGGCCACGTGCACCTCGACAAAACGCAAATCTGGCCGCGGCGCCCCAATCCCGACGGGACGCATCCGGGCGCCAAGACGGCGGTGATCGCCGACCGCTCCGCGCACTGGACCGAGGAGGACATCGCCGCCCGCTTCACGTTCGGCCTGCGTTGCGCGCTGGCGCACGGCACCGCCGCGATGCGCACGCATATCGACAGCTACTGGCCGCACGCGCGCATCGGCTGGCGCGTGTTCCGCCGCCTCCGCGACGAGTGGGCTGGGCGGATCGAGCTGCAAGCCGTCTCGATCTGCCCGCTCGAGCAATTCGCCGGCGACGAGGGCGACGCGCTCGCCGACGAGGTGGCGCACTCGGGCGGCGTGCTCGGCATGACCACCACGGGCGAGGGCGGCCAGGCGCGGTCGCCCGCGTTTCAGGCGCACCTCGACCGCTTCTTCGCCTTGGCCGAGGCGCGCGGGCTGGCAATGGACCTGCACCTCGACGAAACGGCGGATGCGGGCTCGCAGACCTTGCGCGCCGTGGCGGAAACGGCGCTCAAGCGGCGGTTCCGCGCGCCGATTCAGGTCGGCCATGTGTGCTCGCGTTCGATGCAGCCCGAGGAGGACGCGACCCGGATGCTCCGCCTCTGCGCCGAAGCCGGGCTGCGCGTC
>CAXUIE010000121.1:0-4097 GCA_964250825.1 uncultured Acidisphaera sp.
CGATACCCCACCCGCGGTGCTGGACGCCGGCACCGCCGCTTCGGTCGCCGCCACCGTGCAGGCCCGGGCCGCCCCCCGCCCGCGCATGCAGGGCGGCAGCCGAGCCGGGGCGAGCCGCACCTGGGCGTAGCGGAACCCGCGCCCCGGCTCGCCAAGGATGTCGCCGGCCGGAACCCGGACATCGTTGAAGCGCACCACGGCGTGGCCGCCTGGAAAACCTTGATCCATGCTGTCCATGGTGCGGACGATCTCGATGCCGGGCGTGTCCATGTCGGCCAGGAACATGGTGGCGCCGCCGTCCTCCCCCCTCGCCATGATGATGGCTAAGCGGGCGCCCTCCGCACCCGTGATGAACCATTTGCTGCCGTTGATGACGTAGTGGTTGCCGTCCTTCACCGCCCGCGTGCTGAGCGCCGCCGGGTCGGACCCGGCGCCGGGCGCGGGCTCGCTCATGCAGAAGCAGGAGCGGATCTCCCCGGCGGCCAGCGGTCGAAGCCAGCGGTCCTTCTGCTCGGTCGTGGCCACTGCCTCAAGCAGGTGCATGTTGCCCTCGTCAGGGGCAGAAATGTTCATCGACAACGGCCCGAGCAGCGAATAGCCGGCCTCCTCGAACACGACCGCCTTGCCGACGTGCGACAATCCAAGGCCGCCGTATTCGGGGCCGACATGCGGCGCCACCAGCCCTTCCTTCGCCGCGCGCGCCACGAGTTCCCGGCGCAGCTCGTCGGTCGGACCGTGGCGGGTTTGTCGCGGGTCGCCCTCGAACGGCAGGATCGCCTCCCGGACGAACGCGCGGGCGCGCTCCTGCAACTCCCGAAGCTCGGGCGGAAGGGAGAAATCCATGCAAACCTCCCTAGAAGGCGCGATCGCGCGTGATCTCGAACGTGAATTCCAGCAATCCGTTCGCGAGCGCGGTCAAGCCGGCGTAGCGTTGCTCGGCCGTCACCCCCGTGCGATAGCGGTGCCCGAGCTGAAGGAAGATGACGCCCGTCTTGAACATGCCAAGCGCACGGTGGAAGCGGAAATCGGACAGATCGCGACCGCTCAGCGCGGCATAGCGCGCGACCGCCTGCTCGCGGGTCAGGAAGCCGGGCTCCGCCGTCGGCATCTGCCCCATCTCCTGCAGCGCGGGCGGATCATCCGACTCCGTCCAGTAACTGATGGTGGTCGCGAGATCAAACAAAGGGTCGCCCCGGGTACCCTGGTCCCAGTCGACCACGCCGACCGCCGACAAGTCGCCCGGCGATAGGATCATGTTGTCGAGCTTGAAGTCGTTGTGCAGGAGCGTTGGTCTCCCGTCGGGAACCGTGTGCGACTCAAGCCAAGCTCCGATGGCGGCGATCAAGGGGGCGGAGACGTCGTCCTGAACCGCCGCGCCACGCTTGCGCCAGCCGGCGACGGCGCGCGCGAGGAACCCGTCGGGTCGGCCGAGGTCGCCGAGCCCCACCTGACCCGGATCAACGGCGTGGATCGCCGCCATGGTGGACAACACCACCTCCGAAAGCCGCGCCCCCGCTTCGGGACGCCCGGCCAGCGCCGGCGGCAGCCGGTCCCGCACCGTCATTCCTTCCCGAAACTCGATCAACTGGAACGGGATGCCGATGACGGCGCGATCCTCGCACAACAACAGCCCTCGGGGGATGAAAGCGAGCGCCTCGGCGAGCCGGCTCAGGATGCGGTGCTCGCGCGCCATGTCGTAGGCGCCGGCCGGCAACTCTCCCGGCGGCGGACGCCGCAGGACCACCGGCTTGCCACCCACGTGAATGAGGTAGTTTAGGTTGGCGAGACCGCCCCGGAACTGCCTCGGCTCGGGGGCTCTATCCAGCTGCAGCCCGTTGGCGGCCAAATGGGCAGCGACCGCGTCCCAGTCGAGCGGCACGGTTTCCGCTGCCGAGCGCAGGTCCGCAGACGCCCTGTCTGGCACCTCGTTTCCCTCCTTCGTTGCGCCGAGCGTGTGTGCGTTGCCACCCAGCGTCAAGCCGCACGCCGTTCCAACATTGGCGCTGGAGTCGGGCACTCGATGTTTTTCGCAGCCGACCCGCGCATTTTATGCTATCGTCCGTGGCCCTGATCGAGTCGGCCACGCGGGCGAAAAAGCGTGGCGCAAACGCTCACGGTGATCGACAGTCGTTCGTGCCGAACGAAGCTCCATGGAGCGGTCTAAATCTTGCTATGTTCTCGCCGTGGTATTTCTTAGGGTATGGGCGTTTTCGCTGTTAATAGGAAGAGCCATGGCTGTTTTAAAAGCGGCGACCCGGACAACATGCGTAACCGGGCCCGGAGCGTAGCACGAAGGGTTTACCAACGGGCGGCGGGACGCTGGTGACGGTCCCTGAACCCATGGCGTTGCAACCTTGTCACGTTCCCGCGAATTGCGCGGACGGAGTGCCCAATGCACATGTTTGACGACGTCTTAACCGCCTACTCGAAGTCTTACGACACGCGACGCGAAGCGGAGATGTCGCTCGGCGAATACCTGGAGGGCTGTCGCTCGGACCCCAGCATGTACGCCAGCGCGCCCGAAAGGCTGCTCGCGGCCATCGGCGAGCCGGAGATGGTCGACACGGCCAAGGATCCGCGACTCGGCCGCATCTTCATGAACCGGACGATCCGGACCTATCCGGCGTTTCCGGAGTTCTTCGGCATGGAGGAAACGATCGAGCGGATTGTCGGATTTTTCCGGCACGCCGCCCAGGGTCTCGAGGAGCGCAAGCAGATCCTTTACCTGCTCGGCCCGGTCGGCGGCGGCAAGTCGTCGTTGGCCGAGCGCCTCAAGGCGCTGATGGAGAAGCACGCGATCTATGTGCTGAAGGTCGGCAACCAGGTCAGCCCGGTGTTTGAAAGCCCGCTCGGGTTGTTCGACCCGGACTCCATGGGTTCGGTGCTGGAGAGCCGGTTCGGAATCCCGCCGCGGCGGCTCACGCGCTTCATGTCGCCCTGGTGCATCAAGCGGCTCGACGAGTTCGGCGGCGACATCTCAAAATTCAAGGTCATCAAGGTGATCCCGTCGCGGCTGCGGCAGATCGCCGTCGCGAAGACCGAGCCCGGCGACGAGAACAACCAGGACATCTCGTCGCTGGTCGGCAAGGTCGACATCCGCAAGCTGGAGATGCACGCGCAGAATGACCCGGACGCCTACAGCTATTCGGGCGGCTTGAACCGCGCGAACCAGGGCATTCTCGAGTTCGTCGAGATGTTCAAGGCGCCGATCAAGATGCTGCACCCCCTGCTGACCGCGACGCAGGAGGGCAACTACATTGGCACCGAGAACATCGGCGCGATCCCGTTCTCGGGTGTCATCATGGCGCACTCCAATGAGGCCGAGTGGCAGAGCTTCAAGAACAACCGCAACAACGAAGCCTTCATCGATCGCATCTACGTCATCAAAGTACCGTATTGCCTTCGTGTCACGGAGGAGCAGCGCATTTACGAGAAGCTGGTGCAAAGCTCCGAGCTATCGGGCGCTCCCTGCGCGCCGGCTACGCTCGAGATGCTGGCGCGCTTTTCCGTGTTGTCGCGGCTGCGCAAGCACGAGAACTCGACGATTTATACCAAGATGCGCGTCTATGACGGCGAGAGCCTGAAAGAAACCGACCCGCGCGCGCGGAGCATCCAGGAGTATCGGGACGCCGCGGGCGCCGACGAGGGCATGGACGGAATCTCGACGCGCTTCGCGTTCAAGGTGCTCGCCGCCACTTTCAACCACGACACCACGGAAGTTGCCGCCGATCCGGTGCATCTGATGTACGCGCTCGAGCAGGCGATCCGCCGCGAGCAGCTGCCGGAGGACACCGAAAAGCGTTACCTCGAATTCATCAAGGGCGAGCTCGCGCCGCGTTACGCCGAGTTCATCGGCAACGAAATCCAGAAGGCCTACCTCGAATCATATCACGACTATGGACAGAACCTGTTCGACCGATACGTTTCCTACGCGGACGCCTGGGTGGAGGATCAGGACTTCAAGGACCCGGACACGGGGCAGCTGCTGAGCCGCGAGATGCTGAACCAGGAGCTCACCAAGATCGAGAAGCCGGCAGGCATCGCCAATCCAAAGGACTTCCGCAACGAGGTGGTGAAGTTCAGCCTGCGGGCGCGGG
>CAXUIE010000121.1:4107-6271 GCA_964250825.1 uncultured Acidisphaera sp.
GACCAGCTACGAGAAGATCCGGGACGTGATCGAGCGCCGGATGTTCAGCCAGGTGGAGGAGCTGCTGCCGGTCATCAGCTTCGGCTCCAAGAAAGACAGCGACACCGAGAAGAAGCACGAAGAGTTCGTCGAGCGCATGGCCACCCGCAGCTACACGGAGCGGCAGGTGCGCCGGCTGGTGGAGTGGTACATGCGGGTCAAGCAGGCTGGCTAGCCCGCGCCCAACGGCGGGGCGAATGAGCCACAACAAGGACGAGCGTGGTTAGATGCATATCGTGGATCGCCGCCTCAATCCTGGCGGAAAAAGCCTGGCCAATCGGCAGCGGTTCATGCGTCGCGCCAAGGCGGTGATCCGCAAGGCGGTGCACGAAAGCTCCGGCAGCCGCAGCATCAAGGATGCTGACAAGGGCGGGGAAGTCTCGCTGCCGACGCAGAGCGTGAATGAGCCCACCTTCCGGCGTTCGAGCAAGGGCGGCATGCGCGAACATCTGCTCCCCGGCAACAAGGAGTACGTGGAAGGCGACACCATCCCGCGGCCGCAGGGGGGCGCGGGCGGGTCCGGGTCGGAAGGCAGCCCGGACGGCGAAGGGCAGGACGATTTCCGGTTCGCCTTGTCGCAGGACGAGTATGTCGACCTGTTTCTGGAAGATCTCGAACTGCCCGACCTCGCCAAGCGGCGCGTGGTCGACGCGGAGGCGCTCGATTGGTTTCGGGCCGGCTATTCTGTGACTGGTTCGCCCGCCAACCTGGCGCTTAACCGCACCGTGCGGAACAGCCTGTCGCGCCGGATCGCGATGCGACGGCCGAAGGCGGACGAGATCAGCCGGCTTCGGGAAGAAATCGAGACGCTGGAGCGCGAGGGAACCGACCACGAGCGCCTTTCGGCCGCGCGCGAGGAGCTGGAAGCGCTGCTTCGCCGCACCACCCTGATCCCCTACATCGACCCGATCGACGTTCGCTATCGGCGGTTCGACTCGACGCCACGGCCGATCGCCAAGGCGGTCATGTTCTGCCTCATGGACGTCTCGGGCTCGATGACCGAGCACATGAAGGATCTCGCCAAGCGATTCTATGTGCTGCTCTACATCTTCCTGAAACGTAAGTACAAGCATGTGGACGTCGTGTTCATCCGCCATACGCACCAAGCGCAGGAGGTGGACGAGGACACGTTCTTTCATAGCCCTGAGACCGGCGGGACGGTGGTGTCAACCGCGCTCGAGGAGATGATCCGGGTCGTCTCCGAGCGGTATCGGCCGGAGGACTGGAACATCTACGGGGCGCAAGCGTCCGACGGCGACAACACCTCGAGCGATAACGACCGCACGGCCGGCCTGTTGAACGCGTCCATTCTCCCCGTCTGCCAGTATTACGCCTACCTGGAGGTCGGCCGGGAGGGAGAGAACTTCCCTCCGGGCTTCATCCGGCGCGAAAGCGACCTCTGGCAAACCTACCAGGCGATCGTGCGCAGCGGCGCGCCGATGGCGATGCGCAAGGTGAACCATCGGCGCGACATCTACCCGGTGTTCCGCGAACTGTTCGCGCGCAAGACCGAGAAGGCGGAGGCCAGCGGGTCATGAGCGCCACGACCAAGGCCGGGCGGCTGCTCTACGAGGGTGCGGACTGGGATTTTGGCATCATCCAGCGGGTGTATGAAGCGATCGAGACGATCGCCAAGGGCGAGCTCGGCCTCGACCCGTATCCCAACCAGGTCGAGATCGTCAGCTCCGAGCAGATGCTCGACGCTTACTCCTCGATCGGGATGCCGCTGCTCTACAAGCACTGGTCGTTCGGCAAGCATTTCGCCCGCAATGAGGCGATGTACCGGGCCGGTATGCAGGGCCTCGCCTACGAGATGGTTATCAACTCGAACCCGTGCATCTCCTACAACATGGAGGAGAACACGGCCACGATGCAGGCGCTGGTGATCGCGCACGCGGCATTCGGCCACAACCATTTCTTCAAGAACAACTACCTGTTCCGGCAGTGGACGGACGCGAACGGCATCCTCGACTACCTCGAGTTCGCCAAGGGCTACATCGCCTCGTGCGAGGAGCGTTACGGCGAGGCCGAGGTGGAGCGCGTGCTGGACGCCGCCCACGCCCTCTGGAATCAAGGCGTCCATAAATACCCGCGCCGTCGGGTGGCGGATCTCGCGTCGGAGGAG
>CAXUIE010000121.1:6281-9002 GCA_964250825.1 uncultured Acidisphaera sp.
CTCGACCATAACGCGCGGGGCGGGCGGGTGGCGGCGGGCGCGGCGGCGGCGCGCGGCGAGCGCGCGCGGCGCGAACACGAGCAGGCAATCTATAACGACCTGTGGCGCACCCTGCCCGCCAAGGAAGCGGCAAAACAGGATAGCTCCGAGGAAGCGCGGCGCCGGGCGCTGCTGCAACTGCCGCAGGAGAACATCCTCTACTTCCTCGAGAAGACCGCGCCGCGCCTGCAGCCCTGGCAGCGGGAAATCCTTCGCATTGTCCGGCACGTGGCGCAATACTTCTATCCGCAGGGCCAGACCAAGGTGATGAACGAGGGGTGCGCCACCTACGTGCACTACCGCATCATGAACCGGCTTTACGAGCAGGGCTCCATCAGCGACGGCGCCTTGATGGAATTCCTGCACTCGCACACCAATGTCGTGTTCCAGCCGCATTTCGACGACCGACGCTATAGCGGGATCAACCCTTACGCGCTCGGCTTCGCCATGATGGAGGACATCGCCCGCATCGCGACCACGCCCGAAGACGAGGATCGCGAGTGGTTCCCCGACATCGCCGGCAGCGGCGATGAGATGGCGGTGCTGCGGGACGTGTGGGCGAACTACCGCGACGAGAGCTTCATCCTACAGTTCCTCAGCCCGCGGCTGATCCGGCGCTTCAAATTGTTCGGTGTCGTCGACGACGCCAACGAATCGACCTTGCGGGTTGACTCGATCCACGATGAGCGTGGCTACCGCCGCATCCGCCAGTCGCTCGCGAGGCAGTACGACATCGCCTGGCTGTCGCCCGACATTCAAGTGGTTGACGTTAATCTCGCAGGCGACCGCAAGCTGATCCTGCACCACCGCGCCTTGAACCGCGTGCTGCTCGACGAGCCCGACCTACGCCCCGTGCTCCAGCATCTGGCTGATCTATGGGGGTACGACGTGTTGCTCAAGGAGATCGACCCGAATGGGGGCGCTGTGCTGAAGGAGCACGCGGCAACGCCGCGGCCTGGTATCATCCGGGCGGAGAACACCTAGCTTTCCCGTCGAGTCGCAACGGAGCGGCCCCCGGCCCCGCCAGCCTCGCTGGCGCCGCTTAATCGAGCGCCGCCCACGGCGCGGCGGCGCCGGACGGGGCGGGTCTTGCGACGCGGAAGGTGCTGTGGTGCTAGTGCGCGCCAATGATCCAGGCGCCGCCGGGCCCTCCGCTGCCGAGGCCTCATGTTGTTTGGGTCCGCAGTTGCAGAGGCTTGCCATGTCGTCCTCGACCTTCGACACCGTTGCCGGGATCATCTCGGAGACGTGCGACATTCCACGCGAGAAGATCTCGCCGGAAAGCCATGCCATCAACGATCTCGGCATCGACAGCCTGGATTTCCTCGACGTGGCCTTCGCCATCGACAAGGCGTTCGGCATCAAGATGCCGCTCGAGCAATGGACGCAGGAGGTCAACGAAGGAAAGGTGTCCTCCGACCAGTACTTCGTGCTGGAGAACCTGAGCGCCAACATCGATGGGCTGGCCGGGGCCAAGACCGCGTGAACCGTCCTGGATGAGACTTGAATACTTCCAGCTGGTCGACCGGATCACCGCGTTCGACGCCGGCGCGCGAACCATCGGCGTAGCCTGTCGGGTCCCGGAGGCCAGCCCCGTCTTTGACGGGCACTTCCCCGGTTATCCCATCCTTCCCGGCGTCCTCATGATCGAGACGATGGCGCAGACGGGCGGTTGGCTGGTCATGGGGCTGCTCCGGTTCACCCGGATGGCGTTCCTCGCCCAGGTGAAGGAAGCCAAATGCCGGGCGTTCGTGCAACCCGGGCAGGCGCTGGAGGTGGACGCGCGTATCGAGCACGAAGGCTCGGGCTACGCGGTCGCGTCCGGCCGCATCCGTTCCGAAGGCAAGCCGGTGGCGGAGGCCGGCATCACGTTCCGGGTGCTCCCTTTCCCCAACGAGACCGCGCGGACGGCGCTGCTGAAGGTCGCGCGGCGCGTCGAGGTGCCGGCGGAGTTGCTCGGTGACTAACGGTCGGGACGCGCTGATCACCGGGGTTGGTCTGGTATCGAGCTTGGGCGAGGGCTTGGACGCGCATTGGGCGGCACTCGACCGGCCGGACGGGTTTCGCCCGGTGCTCGACGAGGACCGATTCGCGCCGTTCGCCGTCCACCCGATGACGAGGCTGGAACTCGACCGCCAAATCCCCAAACGCGGCGATCAGCGCCAAATGGAAGGCTGGCAGCGGATCGGGACCTATGCCGCCGGCTTGGCGCTGGAGCAGGCCGGCGTGAAGCGCGACGCGGCGTTGCTGGCGCGCACCGACATGATCGTGGCGGCCGGGGGCGGCGAGCGCGACATCGCGGTGGACACCGCCATCCTGTCCGCCCTGCCCCACGCCGAGCATCCGGACGTGTTGCTCAACGAACGGCTGATGGCCGACCTCCGGCCGACCCTGTTTCTGGCACAACTATCGAACCTGCTCGCCGGCAACATCTCCGTCGTGCATGGCGTCGTGGGCTCGTCGCGCACGTTCATGGGTGAGGAAGCGGCCGGGGTCGACGCGGTGCGGATCGCCTGCGCCCGGATCGCCTCGCCCGGGCCGGGCGGATCCTCGGAGCCTGCCGCGCGCATGGGGTGGAGATCGCGGTCGACGATTTCGGGACCGGCTATTCGAGCCTGAGCTATCTCAGCACCCTGCCGATCACGAAGCTCAAAATCGATCGCTCCTTCGTGCGCGCCATGA
>CAXUIE010000122.1:0-1672 GCA_964250825.1 uncultured Acidisphaera sp.
GCCACCACGCCCGCGGCGGGGCCGGATTCAACGGCGGACGCGGGCATGCGCAGCGCCTCGGCGATGTCGAGCACGCCGCCGCTCGACCCCATCACGTGCAGCTTGGGCAACCCGAGCGCCGACGCGGCCTCCTGCAGCCGCCCGAGATAGGATGCGAGCAGCGGGCCGACATAGGCGCAAACCGCCGTCGTGCTCGCGCGCTCGAACTCACGGATCTCCGGCAGCACCTCGCAGGACAGGAACACGCCGACGTCGGGGAGTGCGGCCCGCAGCGCCGCGCCAACCCGTCGCTCGTGCGCGTCGTTGAGGAACGAGAACAGCAGCGACACCCCCAGCGTTTCGAGCCGCTCGCGCCGGATCGCCTCGATCAGCGCGGGGAGCTCGTCGGCGGCGAGCGGCGTCACCACCGCGCCCTGCGCGTCGATCCGCTCGGTGACCTCGAAACGCCAGCGGCGCGGCACCAGCACGGCGGGGCCGTCCTGGAACAGGTCGTAGAGGTCGACGCGCGAGGAGCGGCGCAGCTCGAGGATGTCGCGGAAGCCCCGCGTGGAAACGAAGCCCGCCCGGGCGCCCTTGCCTTCCAGCAGCGCGTTGGTCACCACCGTTGTCGCGTGCGACAGCAGCGCCACCTCCGCCGCCGCGACGCGTTCAGCCGCGAGCGCCTGGCGAATGCCGTCCATCACGGCATGGCCGAAATCGTGCGGCGTGGTGAGCAGCTTGGCGATGCCGATGCGCCCGCTCGCCTCGTTCACCAGCGCCACGTCCGTGAACGTGCCGCCGATGTCCACCCCGATCCGCCACCTCATGCCATTGTCCCGATCCTGCGCCGCCAGTTGAACCCGCGCGGCGGCCAAGCTCAAGGACGGACCGCAGCGGCTCTTTACCGATTGCAAACCGGCAAGGCGCAAATTCGCCCCGCCATGAACGCGGTCATGCTCCCGGCCCGCCCGCCTTCCCTGATCGCCGCTCCGAGCGGCGGCGCGCTTCGGTTGTCGGACGTTCTGGGCGCGCTCAGCTACGCGATCGACCTCAGCGCGGGGCAGCTGCCCGGGCATAGCCTCCGCTGCGGCTGGATCGGCATGCATATCGGATACGAGCTCGGCCTCGGGGCGTCCGCACTTTCCGACCTGTATTACACGCTGCTGCTGAAGGACGCGGGCTCCAGCAGCAACGCCGCCCGGCTTTGGCAGCTGTACGGCGGCGACGAGCGCGTCGCCAAGCGCGGCTACAGGGCCGCGGACTCGCAGAGCCTGATGCAGCTCGGGTTGTTCGTGTTGCGCCGTGCCGGGGACGGCGAGGCGCTGCGGGCGCGCATCGCGCGCGTGCTCGATCTCGCGCGCAACGGCGACACGCTCGCGACCGAGCTGATTACCACGCGCTCGGAGCGCGGGGCCGAGACGGTGCGCCGGTTCGGCTTCTCCGACTGCGTCGCCGCGGGCGTGTTCTCGCTCAACGAGCACTGGAATGGCCGGGGGCGGCCCGCGGGCTTGCAAGGCCGGCGCATTCCGCTCGGCGCGCGGATCGCCCATCGCCTCGAGGTCGGAGACGCAATCTGCCTGTATGGCCGCCTCGGCGCCGGCAAGTCGGCGCTGGCGCGAGGGTTGATCCGGGCCCTGGCCGGCCCGGAGGAAGAGGCGCCGAGCCCGACCTTCACCCTAGTCCAGGCCTATGA
>CAXUIE010000122.1:1682-8994 GCA_964250825.1 uncultured Acidisphaera sp.
AGGTGGTGGAAGCGTTCCATGCGGCGGGCGGGCCGGATGCCGCGTTCGCCGAAGCGCGCCGCCGCGCGGGCGCCTGGTTCGATCCGCGCGTGGTTGACGCTTTCGCCGGGGCGGCGCGGGCTAACACGTTCTGGGACGCGCTCACCCATCCGGCCCTTGACGCGCGGCTGGCCGCGCTGGAGCCGACCGCGCACCTCGTTCGGGCCGACGAGGATCGGCTCGACGCGGTCGCCGCGGCGTTCGCCGACATCATCGACGCCAAGAGCGGCTACACCGCGGGACACAGCCGCCGCGTGACCGCGTACGCCGACGCGATCGCCGAGCGGCTCGGCATGACGCGCGCCCAGCGACGGTGGCTGCGCCGAGCGGGGCTGCTGCATGACATCGGCAAGCTCGGCCTCGGCACCGGCATCCTCGATCAGCGCGGCAAGCTCGACCACCGGCAATGGGAAGTGGTACGGCGGTATCCCGCGCTGACGGAGGAGCTCCTCGGGCGCGTCGGCATCTTTCGCGACCTCGCACCGCTGGCCGCGGCGCATCGCGAGCGGCTCGACGGGCGCGGCTACCCGAAGGGGATCGGCGACCGAGCGATCGCGCGCGAGACCCGCATCCTGACCGCGGCCGACATCTTCGATGCGCTCACCGCCGAGCGGGCCCACCGCGCCGCCTACGCCGTGCCCGAGGCGCTCGGCATCATGCGCAACGACGTGGGCACGGCGATCGACCCGCAGGTTTTCGCGGCCCTGGAAGTCGTGGCGCCACAGCTTCGTCCCGCGGCCTGACCTGCCTTGCTCCCGTCGTGCCGCTGCCGCTAGCGTCGAGCGCGGGGGAAGGAGACAGGGCCATGCCGGAGGACAGCGATCGAGGCGACCCCCGGCGCGGCGGCGGTCACGGGATCGACCTCGGGCTGGCAAGCCGGTCCGCTGTCCTGACCATCGGCGCGCTGCTCGGCCAACGCGCCCGCCTGCATCCCGGCCGTCTCGCCGTGGTGGACGGCGAGCGGCGGCTGACGTTCGGCGCGTTCAACCGGCGCGTGAACCGGCTTGCGCATGCGCTGCGCGATAAGGGCATCGGACGCGGCGACCGGGTGGCGATCCTGTCGGAGAACCGGGCGGAATATCTCGAACTCCTGTTCGCCGCCGGCAAGCTCGGGGCGATCGTGTGCGCGCTGAACTGGCGCCTCGCGCCACGCGAGCTCGCCCATTGCGTCCGGCTGACCGAGCCGCGCGCCTGCCTCGCATCGCCCGCCTACCTGGACGCCGCGCGCGGATTGGACGGGTGCGGCGAGCTGCTGGCGCTCGGCGAGGAGTACGAAGCGCTGCTCGCGCGGGCGAGCGATGCCGAGCCCACGATCGCGGCCGAACCGGAGGACGGCGTCGTGATCCTCTACACCAGCGGCACCACGGGCCTGCCCAAGGGCGCGCTGATCAGCCACCGGGCGCTCCTCGCGCGGATGCATTCGAGCTGCGTGGATTTCGACCTCGCCCCGGGCGACGGGTTTCTCGCCTGGGCGCCGATGTTCCACATGGTTTCCGCCGACCAGTCGATCCACGCGCTCTGCCTCGGCGGCACCGTCCACGTGGTGCCGGGCTTCGACATCGACCGCATCCTGCACGTGGTGGAAACCGAGCGCCTGTGGTGGCTGGTGGCGATGCCGGGGATGATCGGCGAGATGATCGCCGGGTTGCAGGGGCGCGGGTCGACGCCGCGCGGCGTCAAAGTGGTCGGCGCCATGGCCGACCTTGTGCCACGGCACGAACTGGCCGAGCTCACGCGCTTGCTCGGCGCGCCCTACGCCAACACGTTCGGTGCGACGGAAACCGGGCTGCCGCCCGCCTCCGCCGGGCGCGTCGCCGTGGGCACTGGCCCTGCCCGACTGCCCAAGACACAAAGTGCGAGCTGCCTGAGCCGCCTGGTGGACGCCGACGACCGGGAGGTGCCGGACGGCGCGCCGGGCGAGCTCGCGATGCGCGGCCCCACCCTGTTCAGCGGGTATTGGAACGCGCCCGAGACAAACGCGCGCGATTTCCGCGGCGGCTGGTTTCACATGGGCGACATGTTCACGCGCAACGCGGACGGCACGATCGAATTCATCGACCGGGTGAAGTACATGATCAAGTCGGGCGGCGAGAACATCTACCCGGCCGAGATCGAGCAGGTGCTGCTGGCCGACCCGCGCGTGGCCGACGCCGTGGTGGTGCGTCGCACGGACGCGCGCTGGGGCGAGGTGCCCGTGGCTTTCGTCGCCCGCCGCGATCCCAGCCTCACCGAGGCCGACCTGGTGGAGGCTTGCCGCGCCAGCCTCGCCGGCTACAAGCGTCCCAAGGACATCCGCTTCATCGCCGCCGACGCGTTCCCGCGCAGCACCACGGGGAAGATCCAGCGGCACGAGATTGAGGCGTGGTTGCGTGGGTAACTGCGGAAAATGCCCCGTGCTGCCTCACCCCTGTTCGGGAGCGGACGTCGAAGGCCAATAACCGACTCACGGATACACGTTCGAGTCGAGTAAAATATCGTAGCAGCCTCTCGCCGCGATGTCGAAAGCTAGCTCACAGCGGTGCCAGGACGTGAAAACCGATCTCTCGCCTGAATAGGGGCTGTGCCAGGAGTTCCATCAGGGTTTTGGATTTTAATGCTCTCGCCATCGCCAGTCACGCCGAGCAGGCCGATATAGGTCCGGCAACACGGGCACCGGCAAATGTTGGTCTGCGCCGCTGTTTGATAGTCCGCTTGAGCACCGCAATTGCAGTGAATGCGTACTGCGACACATCGCGCCAGCGATTTAGCGGCCACGAAGGCGAACAAGTTGCATTGACCCCTCCAGTCGTCACTGGGCGCAGAAGTCACGCACGCCGGCACCTCAAGCGTGTTCTCGTCAGAGCCCCCCAAATCCGTGATAAGCACAAACCGAATCTCGCCTTCGTCCTCTGGAGCGTGCTTGGCGGCGATCCGCTTAAGCTTATCCCTCGCAGCGTCGTCCAGCTCAGCAATCTTCTTCGCGTCACTGCCCAGAACCTCGCCTACGCCCGAGGCCGACACTACGTAGTCCACCTCGGCCGGAACCTCGTGCAGCGCAAAGCGCGAGCCGCAGGTTGGGCAAAAGCGGTCCCATTCATGATGCGGGGGCAGCACGTTCACTTGGCCGCCGCACATGCAGCTGATCGGCAGCGCGGCCTGTGATCCGATTAGCCCCTCACGAACGGGCTCGACGAGTTGCCGGTGCAGGCTTCCGCGAACGCCACCAATATTGCTCGCGAAGCGGTCCAGCTCGTCCGCCCAGCCGGTCGGCACGCCACCGGTAAGTGTTCTCCCGATGGCCTGCTTTAGCACAGGCAAGAGCAGGTCCGCGTACGCGCCGGCGCATTCGGCGAGGAGCCGCTGCTTCAGCTCCGCGAAGTTCTCGGCTCTCGGCGTGAACGCGTCGCCTGGGCTGCCCAGGATAAATCCGGGTCCGGACTCGCCGACCGCGAGCACCGACACATAGCCGGAGTGAACGAAATCCGAGCAGAAGCTGAAGAGCAGCTCGAGGTTGCGACGGCGCCAATCCGGCAACACTGTCGACTGGCATGCGACCGAGAGCCGTTGCGGAAACTGGTCGTGCGCCGCTTTTGTGAAGCCTGAGTTCTTCCGGTCCTTACCCGCAAGCGCGACATAGGCGTTAAGCGCCGCCTGCATCTCCGGCGACACGACATTGGCGTGCAACGAAGGCGGCGCTACAGTCGCGAAGCTTAGCAGGGATTGGAGGAACTTGTAGTTGAGCTGGCGACCATCGAAGGTGGCAAGTTGGTAGGCGGTTTGCACGAGCGCGTCGATGAAGCCGCGCACCGCAGCGCCGAGCTTCACGAAATCGCTGAAGGATGGGGTCGTTTCCCCGACCCGATCTACGTCGACTGGAGGCGTCCCCTGCGTCTCCTCCAGCAGGAAATCGGCTGTCATATGCAAGTTGCGGACAAGCGCGGGGGCGACAGTCCGGTAGGCAAACGGGGGCGCGGTCGCTGGCCGGAGATCGCTGGCGACCTCGGTATCATCCGACAGTTTCGCCGACCACTCGGCGACAATTCCATCAGTCGCCAGGATGGCCTTCCCGAGTACCGCGTGGAGATTGTTTGTTTGGATGCGCAGCGTCGGATAATGCGCGAGCGCTGCGGCGGACTTCTTGGCCGTGAGCAGACCGCTAATGGCCCGAAGGACGTCTGCTTCTGTGGGGACGGTTGTTGCAGCTAACATATCAGGACAGTTTCACATCATGTAAGATCGACCGCGTAGCGCTTCAAATCCTCAAGCTCGCAATAATCCAGCGCGCTCGCCTCGGTGGCGCGCAGCACCACTTGCGGGGCGGCGTCGGAGCGGAGCGCTTCCTGCCAGCGGGGCGCGCACAGGCACCAGCGGTCGCCGGGCTTGAGGCCGGGGAAGCCGTACTGCGGCAGCGGCGTGCTCAGGTCGTTGCCCCGCGAGCGGCTGAACGCGAGAAACTCCGCCGTCATCACCGCGCACACGGTGTGACTCGCCACGTCCTCGGCCCCCGTATGGCAACAGCCGTCGCGGAAAAACCCGGTCACCGGGTCCATCGAGCACGGCTCCAAAGTGCCGCCCAGCACGTTCAACGCTTGGTCTGGCCGGCCGCGGCCGCCGCTGTCGAGTGGCATCTGCGTTTCTCCCTCAATAGGTGCTCAGCCCGGCGATCCCCTGCGCGCCGGCATCCGAGGTGATCCGCTTGCCGATCAGGTCGCGCAAGGTTTCCGTCGTGCCGCCGCCGAGCGAGCCATAGCGCACCTGCCGGTAGATGCGCGACACCGGGTATTCGTCGGTGTAGCCGTAGCCGCCATGCAGTTGCAGCGCCTCGCTCGCGACCCGCATCGCCATCTCGTTGCAGAACACCTTCGCCGTCGCCGCCATGAACGGGTCGGGGTAAGGGTCGGCGGTGCCGCAGGCGCGATACAACAATCCGCGCCCGGCCTCGATGTCCTTGAACATGTCGGCGAGCTTCCACCTCACGCCCTGGTTCTCCGCCACCGGGCGGCCGAACACGTCGCGATCGCGCACATACGCGAGCGCCTCGTCGAACGCCGCTTCGGCCAAGCCGAGCGAGATCGCCGGGTTCAGGCAGCGCTGCGTGTTGAACGCCGTCAGCAACCGGCGGAACCCGCCCTCGCGGATCACCAGGTTCTCCAGCGGCAACTCGCAATCGATAAACCGCAACTCGTGCAGGTTCTCCCCACCCATCGTGTGATAGCCGCCCGTCACCTCCAACCCCTTCGTGCCGGCCTCCACCAGCACGCAGCCGATGCCGTCCCGCCCCGGCTTGCCGTCGACGCGGGTGAACACGACGAGCATCCCCGCTTCCGGCGCGCGGCTGATCAGGGTCTTGGTGCCGTTCAGGATCAGCCGGTCGCCCACGATCCTCGCATTGGTGCGGAAATTGGCGACGTCGGTGCCGGCGTGCGGCTCGGTCATGCAGATCGACAGGATGCAGTCCCCGGTTACGACGCGAGGCAGGATGCGCTCCTTGATCGCGGCGGGGGCGTAGTGCGCGATCACGCGCGTCTGCACGCCGGCCTCGCCGAGCACCGCCATCGCGGTGACGTAACAGGCCTTTGCAATCTCTTCGAGGATCAGCGCGGTGTCGAACACCGGCAAGCCGAGCCCGCCGTACTCGGCCGGCACCGTCATGCCGAGCACGCCCAGCTCGGCGAGCTTGCGCATGTTCTCCCACGGGAATGTGCCGTCCATCCAGCGTGGCGCGGCCGGCTTGAACTCGGCTTGCGCCAGATCGCGCACGGTCGCCACCATGTCGCGCTGTTGCGCGCCGATGCGGAACTCCATTTCCTGGCCTCCTTCCCGACGAACGATAGCGCGCAGCGGGCGGGGCGCAACGGCGCCGCCCAGCGCGGGCTCACGCCTTCCGGCGCGCTTCGGCGTATCCGGCAACCCGTCGCAGGCGCGGACCCAGCGAATGCGGCTGCCGACCCAAGGCTCCGCCGACAAGAAGAGAAGCACCTCAGCCTCGAGCCGTGACTCAGAGCTGCGCCGATTGCACCGCCGTATCAAGCTCCTGAAAACTCGGCATGTGCTGGTTGGGCGCCATCTTGCGGCCGGTCTCGACGCTGACCTGCGGCGCGTTGCCGTGCAGATGCGCCACCAGCACGGCGCGGATCACCTCGTAGTATTTGCTTTCCTCCTCGACGACGCCCTTGATGCGCGCGGCGAACGGGCCGGCCATGCCGTAGGCCATCAGCACGCCGAGGAAAGTGCCGACCAGCGCCCCGCCGATCATCGCTCCCAGCACCGCCGGCGGCTCGGCGATGTGCGACATCGTCTTGATGACGCCGAGCACGGCGGCGACGATGCCGAGCGCCGGTAGGGCGTCCGCCATGCTTTGCAGCGCGTGCGAGCCGTGCAGCTCCTCGTGCAGGGTCTTCTTGAGCTCGCGCGCCAGCACGTCCTCGATCTGGTTCGGATCATCGGCGTTCATGCCGACCATGCGGAGATAGTCGCAAATGATCGCGGTCGCGTGATGGTTCTTCAGGATCTTCGGAAACTTCTGGAACGCCGGGCTTTCCTCCGGCTTCTCGATGTGCGGCTCAAGCGCCATGTTGCCCTTGGTGCTGGCCAGCCGAACGAGCAGGAAAAGCAAAGTCAACAGCTCGATGTAGTCGGGCTTCTTGAACACCGCCCCTTTCATGATCTTGCCGAAGCCGCCGAGCGTGTGCTTGACGTCGTGCATGCTGTTCGACATCACGAACGTGCCGAGCGCCGCGCCCCCGATGGTGAGCAGCTCGAACGGCATCGCCTCGATCAGCGGCGCGAGGCTGCCGCCCGACGCGATGTAGCTGCCGAACACGCAGGCAAGCAGGAACACCAATCCGCCGATCGTCAGCATGAAGGCCTCACGGCGACCGCGCGGGGCTGGCCGCTTCTCCCGGCGCGATCGCGCCCGTTTGGATTTCGGTCCCGGTTTTGGGATAATTGCGCAGCACCACGATCGCGATGCGCCGATTGGCCGCCGCGGTCGGGTCGTTTGGCAGCAACGGCTCGCGATCGGCGTTGCCCGTCACGTTGCGGATGCGCTCCTCGGGCAGCCCGGCCTGCGCCAGCAGCCGCCTTGTGGCGTTGGCGCGCTCCACCGACAGCTCCCAATTCGACCGATCGGTTCCCTTGTACGGCGTCGCATCCGTGTGCCCGGCGATGGAGATGCCCTGGTTGAGGCGCAGGAGCACGGGGGCGACCTTCTGCAGCAGCATGGCCGCGCGCTCGTTGGGGGCGGCCGACCCGGTGGCGAACATCGGGCTGCGGTCCTCGTCGAGGATCTGGA
>CAXUIE010000123.1:0-8981 GCA_964250825.1 uncultured Acidisphaera sp.
GCAGGGCTTGTCCGGTGACCGTCGACCGGGCGCGCGGCTCCAGTTGTTCCGGCCCGACCGTGCGGGCGGCGATATCGACCGCGCGCCGGCCGACGAACGTGTGGGCCTCGGCCTCGCAACGGCCGGTTCGCGCGACCCGTCTGATCAGCAAGGCGATGGCGCTCAGCGTATCAATCGAGCGCGCCTGCAATTCGGGCGGGACGGGCTCGCGCTCCTCTTCGTTGGGCGGGATAAGGCTGCGGATCAGCGGCTGGCCATCCTGATAGTCGATCGCGATCTGACGGGCTTGACCCCGCCAAACGCCATCGCCGGTGAAACGCAACGGCTGTGGCCGTTCCGCTTCCCACCGCCCGACGACGGTGCTGGTCTGGTGGCCGCTGAACAGCGCGCCGATCAAGCCTGTCGTGTGGAAGCCAAGCGAAATGCGATACTCGGTCAACCCGAGCGCGAAATCAGCTTGCAACGCGGCCACCGGAACGCTGACGGCGTAGACTTCGTAGGCGGCGTGCAGTTCCGACCCCGGTTGAGCAAGCGCGCTCGCTGGTCGGAACAGACCGGCCATAATCAGCAGGATAATGAGCATGGCCCATCCTCCTTCGGCGGCGCGCAAGCCACAACCAACAAGCTGGTGACGCCCGTCGGTGTCGCCTTGACACGTCAAGCCGCCGCCGCCTATCTCGCCGCCGGATGGGTGCGTAGCTCAGCGGGAGAGCATCGCCTTCACACGGCGGGGGTCACAGGTTCAATCCCTGTCGCACCCACCATCCTCAACGGACGATGGGCCGTTCAGCGTGCGCCGACGGGAAGACCTGCCCAGCGCGCGCAGCCAGCTGTTAGGTCGGCGCTTGGGGTTTCCGACCAGATGTGTGTTGCGCGCGATGCCGATTGACTGGCTGGAAAGGCTAATTCAGGCCTGTCAGCGGGAAACCCGTCGGCGAGGTTGCGGTCGCGGATCGCGGGGCATTTCCCTGGCGGCCACTCACTCGCCCCCCAATCAAGCAATCAGGAATTTCTCCGCCGGGCTGTGCTCCAACCCGAAAGCGTCCGCGACAGCGGCATGAGCGATCCGGCCGGCGTGAACGTTGAGCCCGCCGCGCAGGTGCGGGTCGTCCTGCAGCGCCCGTCGCCAGCCCTTGTCGGCGAGCGCCAAAACGAACGGCAGCGTGGCGTTGTTCAGCGCGAAGGTCGAAGTGCGCGGCACGGCGCCCGGCATGTTGGTGACGCAGTAGTGGACCACGCCATGTTCGAGAAAAGTCGGCGCCGCGTGCGTCGTCGGACGGCTGGTCTCGAAGCAACCGCCCTGGTCGATGGCGATGTCGACCAGCACCGAACCCGGGCGCATCCGTCGCACCATGTCGCGCGTCACAAGCCTGGGCGCCGCCGCGCCCGGCACCAGCACGGCGCCGATCACGAGGTCCGCGTCCAGCACCGCCCCCTCGATCGCCTCCGTCGTCGCATAAAGGGTTTGCGCCTGCGCGCCGAATTGCAGGTCGAGCTCCTTCAGACGGGCGAGCGAGCGGTCCACCACCGTCACACTCGCCTCGAAGCCGATCGCCACGCGCGCTGCGTTGGTGCCTGAAACGCCGCCCCCGAGCACCACCACCTTGGCCGCCGGCACGCCAGGCACGCCACCAAGTAGAATGCCGGCGCCGCCCGCCTCCTTCTCGAGGCAATGCGCGCCCACCTGCACCGACATCCGGCCGGCGACCTCGCTCATCGGCGCGAGCAGCGGCAGACCGCCCCGCGCGTCCGTGACGGTCTCGTATGCGATGCAGGTCGCCCCGGAGGCGATCAGCCCTTCCGTTTGCTCCCGATCCGCCGCGAGGTGGAGATAGGTGAAAAGCACCTGCCCGGAGCGCAGCCGCGCGATCTCGCCAGCGGAGGGCTCCTTGACCTTCACGATCAGGTCCGCCCCGTTGAAGACCTCCTCGGCGGTTGCGACGACGACAGCTCCAGCGGCTCGATAGGCATGATCGTCAAAACCAATGCCGCCGGCCGCGTCATGCTCGACGAGCACCTCGTGGCCGTGCCCCACAAGTTCCCGCACGCAGGCCGGGACGAGCCCGACCCGGTATTCCAATGTCTTGATCTCCCGAGGAACGCCGATCCGCACGTTGCCAATTCTCCACCGCCTGCGCGAGCCTAGCGTCCGCCTTCCTCCGCCGTCATCATTGTTCGTCCTGCTCCACGATGGAAACCTTGCCGTCCCGCTCGCAGGCCGCGTGGCGCACTTGTTCCCACCGTTGCAGCCCGCGCTGCCGGGCCGCCGCCATCACGTCCTGCGGGGTGGGCCGCAAGCGCCGCATCCGGCGCTCGTCGAACGCTCCGCGCTCAAACACGACCACCGGCGTGCCGTCAACCAGCCGGCCGAACCAGTCGAGGCGGGTTTTCAGCTCGGAAGCGACGACGTGCATGAGCCCGATGGTGAACCGGCGCTCGCGGCCGCCACCATGCTGCGGTCATCCCCGAGCCACCGGGCTGGGTTGCCCCGCCCGAGTCTTGATGGACGCTTCTTCAGGCGGGCTCGTATCTCGCTTGGCGGCGGAGCACTTCGGCCGGCACGCGCGGGCCTTGGAGGATGTCGGTGCCGAGCTCGTCCACATGGTTGCGGCCGACATAGGCCATTACCGTGTCCATCTCCTTGCGCAACAGCTCGATCGCCTTCGACGCGCCGGCCTCGCCGGCCGCCGCCGTGCCATACAGGGTGGCGCGGCCGGTCAGCACGGCCTTGGCGCCGAGCGCGCAGGCCTTGACGATGTCGGCACCGCGCCGGATGCCGCTGTCGAGGATCACGGTCACCCGGTCGCCGACGGCCGCGGCGATCTCCGGCAGGATCTCGAGCGGGGCGGGCGCGCTGTCGAGGTTGCGGCCGCCGTGGTTGGACACGATCACCGCGTCGGCCCCCATCTCGGCGCAACGCGCGGCGTCATCGGCGCGCATGACGCCCTTGATCATCAGGGTGCCCGGCCAGATGTCGCGCAACCGGGTGATGTCGTCCCAGCACAGGCTGTCGTTGCGCATGGCCGTCTTGTTGTTGGGGTCGCTCGTGATGGAGCGCTGGAACGCCTGCGGGTAGTTCTCGTGCCGCGGCATCCCGCCCTTGCGCAGATACTGGCCCATGGTGTTGATCGTCCAGCCTGGATGCAGCGCCATGTCGAGCGCGGCGCGCGCGTTGATCTGGAAGGGCAAGCCGAAGCCGTTCCGATTGTTATATTCGCGGTTGGGCGCGACGGCGGTATCGACCGTTAGCAGCAGCGCCTCCCAGCCCGCGCGATGGGCGCGCTTGACCAGCTCGTAGGACAAGCTCCGGTCCCGCCACATGTAGAGCTGCATCCACAGCTGCCCGCCGGCTTTCTCGGCGATGGTCTCCATCGCGGTGATCGAGCCGGTCGCCATTGCGAACGGGATGCCGGCCTTGGCGGCGGCCTTCGCCAGTTCGAGTTCCCCTTGATACCAGGTGAGCCCCGCCGCCCCGGTCGGCGCGATCGCCATCGGCATCGGCAGCTTCTTGCCGAACAAGGTCGTCTCCGTCGTGCGCCGGGACACGTCGACCAGCACATGCGGGCTGAACTTGAGCGCCTGGAAGGCGGCGCGGTTGTCGCGGAGCGCGATCTCGTCCTCGGCGCCACGATCAACGAACTCAAACACTCCCTTGGGCAAACGGGCGCGCGCGGCCACGCGCAGATCGGCGATGTTGTAGCAGCGGGCAAGATTGGTCATGGCGGATGCTTTCAGGCGATGGTCACGCCGCTGTCAACGAGCAGGATCGAGCCGGTGGTGCGCTTCGATTCGTCGGACGCGAGATACAGCGCGGCGTAAGCGACATCCTCCGGCTCGCCCAAGCCGAGCAAGTGCGCGCTCGCGATCTTCGCCACCGCGGCGTTGCCCTCCATGAGCTTGACGACCCGGTCGGTGCGGGTGACGGACGGCGCAATCGCGTTCACCCGCACCCTCTGCGGCGCGTAGGACACGGCGAGCGAGCGGGTGATGGCGGCGATGCCGCCTTTGGCGGCGGTGTAGCAATCACGCCCTGGGAAGCCCATGAGCGCCACGTTGGACGCCATGTTGATGACCGACCCGCCGCCGGCGCGGATCAGTTCGGGGATGCCGAAACGGCAGCCGAGGAAGGTGCCGAACAGGTCGAGCTTGATTGCCCGCCAGAACTCGTCGAGGGGCGCGTCCACGGCCGTCGCGTCATGCGGCGTCGATCCACCCGCGTTGTTGTACAGGATGTCCATGCGGCCGAATTGCGCAACGCAGGCCGCGACGGCGGCTTGCAGGCTGTCGGGCTCGGTCACGTCCGTCCGGATCGCGATCGCGGTGCCGCCCGCTTCCTCGACCAGGTGCGCCACGGCGTCGCCCTGCTCGGCGTTGATCTCGGCGATGCACACGGCCGCCCCTTCCGCGGCGAACAACAAGGCCGCCGCGCGCCCGATCCCGGTTCCCGCTCCGGTGATGAACGCGATCTTGCCGTCGAGCCGCGCCATTGAGAGCCCCCCACGCGGCCGGTGATGATGAAGCCGGGCCGAAGCTTGTCAAGCGAAGCGAGACGCCGGTCAGGGCCGGCGCGGCAGCCACACCTCGATCGTGCCGCGCGAGGGACGCGGCTGGTAGCTGGTGAAATCCCGCACCGTCCAGGAAAGGCCCGCCCCCGCCATCCAGTCGGCCGCGCGCCGGGCCGCCGCCGCGTCCTCCGGGTGGAAGTAGCGAATGCTGGGTTGGCTGGGGGTGTCCATCACGTGCCGCTCCTCGACCGTCGCGGAGCGTCCGGCGAGGCTGGCGAGCAGGCGGCCGGATAGCGCCTCGGCGGAGGCGGACCCGGCCGGGACATGCACCACAACGCGAGGATTGATAGCCGGCAGGGCCGAGGCGGACGAGGCGACGTGCTCGCGACTGAGAAGAAACTTATCGAACTGGGCGCTTCGCTCGGCCTCGGGCAAGGTAGCGGGATTCCTGCCTGAGCTGAGAAGGAATGCGTCGAAGTCCCACAAGCGGCTCGAGGCCCCCCGGTCCGCTGTTCGGGGTGGGCTCGCTGGCAGGGAGGGGTCGGGCGCTTGCTACGCCGCCGGCTTGGCGGCGGCGGGCGGCGGAAAAGCCGGGGACTGCGAAATCGGCGGAACGGAGGCCGGCCGCGCCAATGGCGACGCGGTCGGCATCGGCGGGTTCAGGGTGAGCGGCTGAATGGCAGGGAGGGCCGGCGCGGGTGTCAGCGGGCCAAACCGGCGAGGCGGCTCGCGCAGGCCGACGTAGTAGGCAGCCACCAGCATGGCCATGGCCAGCCCGGCGATGTGCCAGCGCTGGGGTACGAAGCGAGCGGCAACAGGCTCGAACAACCCCGAAATTGGCGGAGGAACGGAGGCTAACTCGACGTCCGGAGGCGGCGGAGTGCTGATGTCGCTCGGTGCGCCAGTGGACTGGGCGAGCGCTTGCCGCAGGGGCAGCAACTCCTCGCATCGGAGCAGATCGCGGAAACTGGGCCGTCCGACGAACACCACGCGGAGGGAGGGCTGCCCTTGTTTCGCGAAGTAGGGCGCCATTGCCTGGAGCGAGCGTAGCGCGTCCGGGTTGATCAACTCCGCCTGCTCGATCAACAGAACGACCCGCGTCGCCGGTCGCTGCGGCTCGACAATCGCCGCGACGAGCAGACGAGGATCCTCCACGGCGGGTATGACGTCTCCGGGCGCCATCGATTGAAGAAGAATCCGCCCCAGCGTCAGGGGCGTTCCCCAAATGTTTGCGACCCGGATCACCCGCGTGCCCGGTCGCCCCACGCCAGACAGCAGAGCGGCGACCGCGCTTTCTCGTTGCCGGTCGTTCTCAAGTAGCAGCGCGGCGAACGGATCGCCGGCCCACACCGGTGGCGGTCGGCGGCGGGGGGCTCCGGAGGAATTGGCCGAATGCCGTGGCGAGAGGTCTGGCTTTGGGGTTGTCACGGTCGCTCCCCTTCTAGCCCGAGATACCCGCCCGCGCTGATGAGGCCACGCGACTTGCGGGGCTCAGGGGAAAAACGTAGCGGCGTGATACCGGTTGCTCAAGCACAACCAAAACCCGCGGCGGCGGGCTGGCGGACCCGCTAGCGCGGCGCGGCACTCGATGGCGTGGTGTTGGCCACGATCGGTTCCTTGTCGGGCCGCGCGTCCCGCAGCACTTCTTCCTTGATATCCAGCACCTCGCCCATCCACAGCGGGAACAGCACATGATCGTCGCGGGGATGATCGGTATTCGGATGCACAAGGATCGTCAGCCCTTGCCGGTTCAGCATCAGCCACGGAACCAGGGTGGCGAACATCGGGATGGCGAACGCGACCTGATACATGGCGCGGACATGCGGGCCGACGGGCTCGTCGCGCCAGCGGCCCATTTGCACGCTGAAGCGTTCGGCGATCTGCTCGCGCACCCGCGCCGCCACCGGTTGCTTCGCTTCGTCATAGTATATGTGCGCGTGATAGCCGGTAATAACACTTGGATCATTCATGCGAGGTGCACTCCTTCGGCGAGAAGCCGGGCGCGAACATCGCGCTTGGCAGCTTTCCCATAACCGGATCGCGGCAAATCATCCCAGATCACGTAGCATGCCGGCCGTTGTTTATAGCGGGCCAGCTTTCCGACCGATCCCGCGCGCGGCCATGCCGCCCGCCGCTCGCTGCACGCGTTCCGCGATTCCGACCAACTCCAGCTCCGCTCCCGCCAAATCAGGCCGGGCCGGTCGGGAGAACGCCGCCCCGACCGCAGCAGCAATCCAGCGAGATTGGCGGTGGGGATCAACGCCCCGCGCCCGTCACCTGAGCGGTTCGAGGATGGAGACATAGTTGGCGACCGCGGCCCCTCCCATGTTGAACACGCCCGCCCGGTCGGCCTTGGGCAGCTGCATGGCGCCCGCTTCGCCCGCGAGCTGCATGGCGGTGATCGCGTGCATCGACACGCCGGTGGCGCCAATCGGATGGCCTTTCGCCTTGAGACCACCAGAAGGATTGATCGGAAGCTTTCCGTCCTTCGTTGTCCAGCCATCGAGGGCGGCGCGCGCACCCTGCCCTGGCGCCGTCAAACCCATCGCCTCGTACTCGATCAGTTCGGCGATGGTGAAGCAATCGTGGCTTTCCACGAAGGAAAGGTCATCGAGCGTGAGGTCGGCGGCGGCCAACGCGCGCCGCCAGGCTTCCGCGGCCCCCTCGAACTGCGTGATGTCGCGCTTGCTGATCGGCAGGTAGTCGTTGACCTGCACGGCGGCCCGGAAGCGGATCGCCTTGCCGAGTACCCGCGCCGTTTCCTCGTCGGTCAGCACCAGGGCCGCGGCGCCGTCCGAAACGAGCGAGCAATCGGTCCGCTTGAGGGGCGGGGCGACATACGGGTTTTTTTCGGACAAGGTGCGGCAAAACGCGTACCCGAGATCGCGCCGCATCTGCGCGAACGGGTTGTCGACGCCGTTCTTGTGGTTTTTCGCCGCGATTGTGGCGAGCGCGTCGGACTGGTCGCCATAGCGCTGGAAATAGCGCTCCGCGATGCGCCCGAACACGCCCGCGAACCCGGCCGGGATGTCGCCTTCCTCGGCCCGGTAGCTGGCCGCCAGCAGGTTGTCGCCCACTTGCGGGCCGGGGGTCGCGGTCATCTTTTCCGCGCCCACCACGAGCGCGAACCGGCCGCGCCCCGAAAGCAGGAAATCGCGCGCCCCATGCACGGCGGCCGAGCCGGACGCGCAGGCGTTCTCGTAGCGGGTGGCCGGCTTGAAGCGAAGCTCGGGCAGGTGCTGGAGCACGAGCGAGCTCGGAAAGTCCTGCTTGGAGAACCCGTTGTTGAACAAGCTGACGAACACGCCCTCGATCTCGCCCGGTGCGATGCCCGCATCGGCGACCGCCGCGCCGGCGACCTCGCCGATCAACGCCTCCACGTCGGGCGCCTCGCTCCGGCCGAACGCCGAATGCGCCCAGCCCACGATGCATGCTTCTGTCATGGCCACCCTCCAGCTTCTTGAAATATGGTAGCGCGGCAACAGGAGCGAAGCCATCAGCGGTCTGGCCGGGGTCCGGCCTCAAGCTCCTTGCGCAAACCGCGTCCTAAGCTGTTATGGTTGCCTCTACTTGCAGCGCGGCAACGAGGGACGGCCGGGTGGGCGAGCGCGGGAGTGCGGAACAACGTGAGCCGCCGAGGCGGTCGCTCCAGACGTGGGCGGCTCTCTTCCTGTTGCTGGCGGCGGCGGCCTGCTCCGGCGGCCAACACGGGCGTTATGTCCGCGGGTCGGGCGACTCCGCGCCGCCGGGTCCGCCCGAAGATCTTTGGGGCCCTTACGTCCGCGAAGCCGCCGGCCGCTTCGGCGTGCCGGAAACCTGGGTGCGGGAGGTCATGCGCCAGGAATCAGGCGGCAAGCAGTACATCGGCGGCGGACTGACAACCTCGTCGGCCGGCGCCATGGGCCTGATGCAGGTGATGCCGGTCACCTATGAAGAGCTGCGCGGACGTTACGGCCTGGGCGACGACCCCTACGACCCGCACGACAACATCATGGCCGGCACGGCCTACATCCGCGAAATGTACGATCGGTTCGGCGCTCCGGGCTTCCTCGCCGCCTACAACGCCGGACCTCGGCGGATGGACGACCACCTTGCGTCCGGTGATCCGCTCCCCGCCGAGACGGTGAGTTATGTCGCCTCGATCGGACCTCGGATCGGCGGCGCGGCGCCCGCGGCAGGGATCACCGTCGCGAGCACGTTCCGGCCCGGGCAAGGCGTGCAAGTCGCTGATGCCATGCGGCCCATCGCCTCCCCGGGCGATCCCGGTTTCCCCCCGACGCGGTTGATGGCGCGGATGGAGCCGATTGCGTCGCCGGGCGATCCGGGCGTCCCCGCCCCCGAGGTCGTGTCCCGCATGGAGCCGATCGCCTCGCCCGGCGATCCAGGCATCCCGCCGGTGGTGGAGGCGGTCGCGCGGGCGCCGCTCGGCACGCCCCTACCGGCCGTGATGGCCCGCCTCCGCGCCGCGCCCCCGCC
>CAXUIE010000124.1:0-8927 GCA_964250825.1 uncultured Acidisphaera sp.
AGCCGCATCCGATGCAGCGGCACGGGGATCAGGATGTCCGTCTCGCGCAACAGAAAGGCGCCCGCCCGGGCCATCTGGGTTGCGAGCGCCAACGCCATCTCGGTCCGGTCGGCGTATTTCAGCGGCAGGATCATGCGCCGCGCCTGTGCGTCGTAGCGCAGCGCGGCGCGGGCGCGGTCGTAGCGCGGCGGCCGGGCCGAGCAGGATGGGCACAGCCGCTCCGGGCCACCTTCTGAGGCAATCGCGAACGGAACGCCGCACCGGCGGCAGCAGGGCTCGGTTATGAAGCTGGTTTGCGCGAAGCAGTCCGGGCAAAGCCGGCCGGGCGCGTCCACGAGGGCGTCGCAGGTCGCGCAGGCCGGGGTCAACAGGAGATCGAGCGCCGCGCGGCCTAGCCCGCGCGCGACGGCGGGCAGCCCGTCAGGCAACCGCGTCGACCCCGAACCGCACGGTCCCGTCCCGGTTGATCTCGTTCACGAGGTCGATCTCCCAGTCGAGATAGGCTTGCATGGCTTCGGCCACGCCGCTGTTGCGGTCATAGGGGCGAAGGCTGACATCCACGCAGGCAGCGTCGGCCGGGGTCGAGCGGTCCTTGACCAGCGGCCGCCCGAAAGCGTGCCATGCCTCCGTGCCGCCTTCCAGCACCCGCACCTCGGCACCGCACAGCCCGCGCACCTCGTCGACCGCAAGGCGCGCGAGCACGCCATCGGGAGAGGCGAGGACAACGTGCCGCGCGCCGGCTAGGAACTTCGCCAAGCCGTCCAGCCTGGTGCGAATGCCCCAGAGCGCTCCCGGAATATGACCTTCGCGATAGTCGACGCTGCGAGCCAGATCGATCACAACGGTGTTGTCGCCGGCGTCCAGGAGCCGCACGAGGGCCGGCACGTCCAGGACGGGAACCAGCGCGCCGAGCTCGGGTACTGGGACGATGGCCGTGCCGGTTTCGCGCAACTCCTCGAGGCCGCCCTCCACCACGAACACGTCGCGATGACCCATCTGGCGCAGCCAGGCGCCGGTCATCCGCGCGCGCGCGCCGGTGTCGTCCAGCAGCACGATGCGAGCGCCGCGCACCGCGATCCACCCGTCGGTCGCCTGCACGAGTTGGCCGCCGGGCGCGTTGCGGCTACCCGGCCGGGGGCCGGCGCGGAACTCCCCCGGATCGCGCACATCGAGCACGTAGAGCGTGCGGTCCGGGTCGTCCTCGAACCGCGCGAGGTCGATCGCCCCGATCACCCCCACTCCCGATTGCTCGGCGAAGGCTTTGGCGCGATCGAGTGCGAGCGAGGCGGTGCGGGGCAGGCTTGGGGCGAAGCGGTCGGCGCGCCCGCGCTCGCAGTTATAACCCGCCAGCTCCCATCCCATGGTGCCGTTGCGCAGGGCGAGAACTTTGTTCGGCACGCCGGCGCGCCGCAGGCTCTCGGCCCCCAGGATGCTGCGCGTGCGTCCGGCGCAGTTCACCACCACAAGCGTTTCGGGGTCGGGGGCGAGGTCGCCGATGCGATAGGCGAGCTCGCCTCCCGGCACGCTGATCCCCGAGGGGATCGACATGCGGCTGAACTCCTCGGCCGTCCGGCTGTCGAGCACCACCATGTTCCGGCCCCCGTCGATCCAGCGCTTGAGTTCCGGCGCGTCGACGCTCTCGGTGCCGTAATGATGCTCGACCCACTCGCCGAACGCCTTGGACGGCACGTTGACGCCGCTGAACAGCACAAAGCCTTGGGCGGCCCAGGCGGCCACGCCCCCGTCGAGCACGGCAACCGCGTCGCAGCCGATGCTCTCGAGGTAGGAGCCCAGCCGGTCGGCGAGACCCCGGCCGTCATCGACGCAAACGACACGGGTCCCGAGCCGGGGCAGCAAGGCGCGGACGCGCAGCTCGCGCCGAGACAAGGGGCACGGCACCGCCCAGAAGAGATGGCTGGCGCCGAACTCGCCTTCCTCGCGGGCGTCCAGGATGGCGAGCTCCTGCCCGTCCTCGATCCAGCCGTGCAGGGTGCGCGCGTCGATCCGCGTCATGACGTTCTCCCGGGCCAGCGCCTAGCCGGAAGGTAGGCGGGTGCCAGGAGGCTTGGCAATGAAACCCGTCGTGGTCACATCCGGGCGCATGCCCGACCCGATGGACGTTTTCGACCGGCGCGCCGTCCGGCTCCACCGGGAGCGCGCCGCGAGGACGGTGGGCTCCGTGGCGGACGTGCTGCGGGACGCGGCCGAGCGGTTGATTGATCGACTGGACGACGTGACGCGCCGGTTCGCGATGGCGCTGGACGTGGGCGGCCGGGGCGTGGTCGCGCCGTTGCTCCGCGAGCGCGGCGTCGAGGTGGTGAGTTGCGACCTATCCCCCCGCATGGTGGCGCTCGGCCCGAGCGGAATGACGGTGGCGTGCGACGAGGAATGGCTCCCCTTCGCACCAGGCAGCTTCGACCTCGTTATCGCCAGCCTGTCGCTCCATTGGGTCAACGATGTACCCGGAGCGCTGATCCAGCTGCGCCGGGCGCTGCGGCCGGATGGCTTGCTGCTCGCGAGCATGCCCACGCTCGGAACACTCGGGGAGTTGCGCCGCGCGTTGACGGAGGCGGAAGCCGCGCTCACCGGTGGAGCCGCACCCCGGATCTCGCCGTTCCCCGAACTCAGGGACTGTGCTGGCCTGCTTCAGCGCGCGGGGTTTACCCTGCCCGTTGCCGACCTTGACGAGATCCGGCTTTCGTACGCCGACCCGCTTCCGATCCTGCTCGACCTCCGGGCCGCCGGGGAAGCCAACGCGGTGCGGCTGCGCGACCGCTCGCATCCGCCTCGCGCGCTGTTCCCGCTGGCGCTCGCCCAATTGCCGCGAAATGGCGGGCGCGTGTCCGTCACGCTCCGGATGGCGATGCTGACGGGCTGGGCGCCCGCCCGGAGTTGAGCCGTGGAAGGTGAGCCGTGTCAGCCGCCGGTGACGCTCATGTGGCGGCCCACCGAAGGGCCGTCCCGCCGGCGGTCGATGATGAAGTCGTGGCCTTTCGGCTTGCGCGAGATGGCTTCGCGGATCGCTGCCTCCAGCATGTCGTCCGGGGCGCCAGCTCGCAGCACGCGGCGAAGGTCGGCTTGGTCGTCCTGACCGAGGCACATATATAACGTACCCGTGCAGGTCAGCCGCACGCGGTTGCAGCTTTCGCAGAAATTGTGGGTCATCGGCGTGATGAAGCCTATCCGTCGGCCGGTCTCCCGCACGCTGAAGTAGCGCGCCGGCCCGCCGGTCCGATAATCGGTTTCATCGAGCGTCCACGTGCGTCGGAGCCTGCCGCGTACGATCGACAGCGGGAGATACTGTTCGGCCCGGTCCCCCGCGATGTCCCCGAGCGGCATGGTCTCGATGAGGCAAAGGTCGAAGCCGTGCTCGCCGCACCAGGCGATCATGCCGTCGAACGACGCCTCGTTGACGCCCTTCATGGCAACGGCGTTGATCTTGACGGCGAGGCCGGCGGCCTTGGCGGCGAAGATGCCGTCGAGCGTTTGCTCGATCCGGCCCCAGCGCGTCATGGCGGTGAAGATCGACGGTTCAAGCGTGTCGAGCGACACGTTCACGCGCCGAACCCCAGCGGCGCGAAGCGCTTCGGCATGCTTGGCGAGCTGCGTTCCGTTGGTGGTCACGGTGAGTTCGTCGAGGCCAGCGCCGATCCGCTCGCCCAGGGAGCGGAACAGCCCCATCACACCCCGCCGCACCAGCGGCTCACCCCCGGTGATCCTGATTTTTCGCGTGCCGAGCCGAACGAACGCTCCGCAAATCCGGTCCAACTCCTCGAGCGTCAGCACGTCGGCCTTCGGCAGGAACGTCATATCCTCCGCCATGCAATACACGCAGCGAAGGTCGCATCGATCGGTGACCGAAACGCGAACGTAGGTGATGGCGCGGCCGAACGGATCGAACATGAGCCTGTTTCAAGCGGGGGGCGTGGTCGCGCACTACGCGCGCTCGCGTTGAGATGCGGCATTCGAGACCGCCCTTCAAGGGGCGCGCTGGCTGGGCGGGTCGGCCAGGATCTCCAGCTCCACGACGCTGGCGTTCACCAGCACCTTTCCGGCTTCTTCGAAATTGACGGTGACGCGATCACCAATGGCGGACTGGACCTGACCAAGCCCCCATTCCGGGCGAAGCGGATGGCGAACGAATTGGCCGGGCTCGACCATAGAGCGGTGCATGCGAGCGCTTTCCTGTAGGGGAGAACGACGAACTCTGCAATTGACGGCGGACCGGGAACAGACTCGAACTTTCTTGTAGCGTTACGCACCCGCCGCTCAACCGCGATTCGCGTGTGCGACCTACCAGGAGGCCGCTGCCCCGATGACGGACCCCTTGCAGCTCTCGGAACTTGTGTGCGCGCGGCTGTGTCATGACTTGAGCGGCCTCGTCGGCTCGCTTTCCGCCGCCTTGGAGCTTGCCGCTGAACGGGCGGTGTCGGCCGACGAGGCGATGGCGGTCGCGTCGGAGTCGGCCCTGATGCTCGGCTGCCGGTTGCGCTTGCTTCGCGCCGCGTGGGCCGGCGACGCGGCCGCCATGAACGTGGCCGATATTCAGGTGCTTGCCGCCGGGATGGGAGCGTCCCGGCGGTTCCAGCTCGACTTTGCCGGCTTCGACCCGGCAAGCATCCTCGGTCCGGCCGAGGCTCGCGTGTTGCTGAACCTTCTGCTGCTTGCGATGGAGGGAATGGCCGGAGGCGGTCGGATCACCGTGTCGAGGGAAGCCAGCGGCGAGATCGTGATGGCGATCGACGGCCCGCGCGCGGCCTGGCCGCCTGGCCTCGTGGCTTGTCTCAGGGACGAGCAGGCAGCCTGGGATCTGCTGACGGACGCTCGGTCGTTGCAGGCGCCGCTCACCACGCTCATCGCCCGGCGCGCCGGGCTGCGGCTTTCGCTGCTGATCCCCGCCGGGCTGGGAGCGGGCGCCCCACCCCCGCTGCTCGTGGCGCCGCTGCCGAGCGGCTGAGCCCGCGTTTACCGTTTGTTCGTTGCGGCAATGCATTATGGCGTTGGTTCGCCGATCAGCCCGAACCAACGGAGCCCGTGATGGACGACCTGCTCGCCGAGTTCCTGACCGAGACGAACGACAGTTTGGCCGAGCTCGACGTGGCACTCGTGCGCTTCGAGCGCGCTCCGGACGACCTTGGAACGCTGTCGCAGATTTTCCGGCTGGTTCACACGATCAAGGGGACCTGCGGGTTCCTCGGGCTGCCACGCTTGGAGCGCGTCGCCCACGCGGCCGAGAACGTGCTCGGCCGCATCCGCGACGGCGTGCTCGCGGTCACCGCGGATCTGGTCAGCGTGATCCTGCGGGCGCTCGACCGGATCAAGGCCATCCTTGCCGGGCTCGCCGCGGCGGGCGCGGAACCCGAGGGCGACGACGCCAACCTGCTGGGAGAACTCGATCAGGCAGCCGATGGGGGCGGGGCCGCAAGGGTGGACGGCGAGGCCGCCTCCCGTCCGACGTTGGCCGATCCCCCGCTCCCGACTAGCAAGGCGCCGGAGCTTGATGGGCCGGCCCAGGACGCGGCGGCTCCGGGCGCCGACGCCATCGCCGCGCAAACGATACGCGTCGCCGTGGACGTGCTCGAGGACCTGATGACGCTGGTGAGCGAGCTGGTTCTCACCCGCAACCAGCTTCTCCAGCTCGCGCGTGGCCAGGACGGCGGCGGCTTCACCGTCCCGCTGCAACGGCTGTCCCAGATCACCTCCGACCTGCAGGAAGGCGTCATGAAGACCCGCATGCAGCCGATCGGGAACGCTTGGAACAAGCTGCCGCGCCTCGTGCGCGACCTCGGGCGCGACCTCGGCAAGCAGATCGAGCTTTCCATGCGTGGGCAGGACACCGAACTCGACCGCCAGGTGCTCGAGCTCATCAAGGACCCACTCACCCACATGGTGCGCAACAGCGGGGACCACGGCATCGAGAGGCCGGCTGAGCGCCGCGCCGCCGGCAAGCCCGAAACCGGCCGCATCACGCTGGACGCCTACCACGAGGGCGGCCACGTCATCATCGAGATCGCTGACGATGGGCGTGGGCTTTCCGTCGACCGCATCCGCGCCAAGGCGGCGGCCCAGGGGCTCGCGAGCGAGGCCGAACTGGCCGCGATGACGGACGGGCAGATTCAGCGCTTCATTTTCCGGCCGGGATTTTCGACCGCCGCCGCCGTGACCTCGGTATCTGGCCGCGGCGTCGGGATGGACGTGGTCAAGACCAACATCGAGCGGATCGGCGGCACCATCGACCTCAAGAGCGCGCCGGGGTCGGGCAGCAGCTTCATCATCAAGATTCCACTGACCTTGGCCATCGTGTCGGCCTTGATCGTGGAGGTGGCGGGCGAACGGTTCGCCATTCCGCAGATCAGCGTCACCGAATTGGTTCGCGCTGGCGATGGCTCGGCCGCGATCGAGCGGATCGATGCGGCGCCGGTGCTGCGGTTGCGCGACCGGCTTCTGCCGCTGGTCGACCTCGCGACCTTGCTCGGGCTGCGCGCGCCGACCGCGGCCGCTTCCGGTCGCGACGGCGGCAATGCCTATGTCGTGGTCACCCAGGTGGGCGCCGCGACACTCGGGATCATGGTCGATCAGGTGTTCGACACCGAGGAGATCGTGGTCAAGCCCGTGGCCCCCATCCTGCGCCACATCACGATGTTTGGCGGCAATACGATCCTGGGCGACGGTTCGGTCATCATGATCCTCGATCCCAATGGGATCGCGCGCGCCACGGCGGTCAGCGGCTCGGGCGAGGGAAGGGGGGCGCCAACGGCCGCCGCCGCTTCTCCGCGCAGCGAGGACCGGGGCGCCATTCTGATCTTCCGCTCGGCAGGCTCGCAACCCTTCGCCGTTCCCCTTGGACTCGTCGCGCGCCTCGAGCAGATACCGATTGAGCGGATCGAACAGTCGTCCGGCGAGCTGGTCTTGCAATATCGCGGCCGGCTGATGCCGCTGGTGCCTCTTGCCGGCCGGATCGACCCTGGCGTCCAAAGCCACCCGACCCTGGTTTTCGCGGACGGCGAGCGCATGGTGGGGCTTGTGGTGGACGAGATCGTCGACGTGGTCGAGGACCGCCTGCGGATCGAGCTCTCCTCCGGCAAGCCTGGCTTGCTCGGCAGCGCGGTGATCGCCGGCCAGGCGATGGACGTGATCGACACCGCCTTCTGGCTGTCCCAAGCGCGGCGGGACTGGTTCGCCGGCCGCAACCGTGGAAGCGAGGCGAGCCGGCCGTCCTTGCTGCTGGTCGATGACAGCGAGTTCATCCGCCACCTGCTGATCCCATGGCTGTCGGCGGCGGGCTACCGCGTGACCGCGGCTTCGGCCGCCGCCGTCGCCTTGCGACTGCGCGACGCGGGCGACCGGTTCGATGCGATCGTGTCGGACATCGAGATGCCCGACATGGACGGCATCGCCCTGGCGCGCGCCGTTCGCGCGGGCGCGCAGTGGCGCGAGCTGCCCATGGTTGCCTTCTCGGCGACCGACCGGCCCGCGATCGCCGCCGAGGCGCTGGCGGCCGGGTTCACCGCGGTAATCGAGAAATCCGACCGCGAAGCGCTGCTGGCCGCGCTTGACGCCGCGTTGGCCGCTTCCGCCCCGGCTTGAATCAAACCAACACTTGAAGGACGCGCCCGATGTCGACCGCGACCGATCTGCTCGACGCGCCCGCCCAGGCGGCGGACGCCATCCTGGTGACACTGAGCGTCGCCGACCAGCTTTGCGGCATTCCGGTGCTCGAGGTGCGCGACGTGCTCGGCCCGCAGCCCATCACCCGCATTCCGTTGGCCGCCCCGGCCATCTCGGGCAGCCTGAACCTGCGCGGCCGCATCGTCACCGCGATCGACCTCCGCCGTCGTCTCCGCTTGCCGGACCGGGCGGTGGAGGCCCAGCCGATGTCCGTCGTGGTGGAGCGAGGCGGCGAGCTTTACGCGCTTCTGGTCGACCAGGTGGCCGAAGTGATGGCGCTGGCGCCGGACAAGTTCGAGGAACATCCGCCGACGTTGGCGGAGGCATGGAAAGCGGTGAGCGCCGGCATCTACCGGCTCGACGGCGCATTGCTGCTGCAACTCGACGTCGGCCGCCTGTTGTCGACCGACGAGGGGAGCTGATCTCGCCATGCTCCGGTCGTGCTTGGTTGTCGACGACAGCCGCATGGTGCGCAAGGTGGCGCGCCGCATCCTCGAAGCGCAAGGGTTCGCGGTGAAGGAAGCGGAAGGCGGCGAGAAGGCGGTCGCCCCTTGCCGGCGCGCGACGCCCGACGGCGTGCTGCTAGACTGGAACATGCCGGTGATGAACGGGCTCGAGTTCCTTGCGCGGTGCGGCGCGAGTTCGACGGGACCCGCCCGCCGGTCGTGTTCTGCACCACCGAAACCGACATGGCATTTATCGAGCGGGCTATGCGCAACGGCGCCCAGGAATACGTGATGAAGCCGTTCGACGAGGCACTCCTTCTCGGCAAGTTCGCGCAAGCCGGGTTGCTGTGAGCGGGGCCGCCCGCCACCCCGCTCCTTCCGTGGCCGAGGCCGGTACGGTCGCGCGGGTGATGATCTGCGACGACTCCGCCGTGATCCGGGGGGCCCTGGCGCGGATGCTGGAAGCCGACCCGGCGATCCGGGTGGTGGCCCGCGCCGCCAACGGACAACTCGCGCTGGACGCGCTCCGCCGCCAGCCGGTCGACGTGCTCGTGCTTGACATCGAGATGCCGGTGATGGACGGCATGACCGCCTTGCCGCTGCTGCTGCAAGCCGATCCCGGCCTGCGCGTGGTGATGGCTTCCACCTTGACGACGCGCGGCGCCGAGATCGCGCTTCGCGCGCTTCGTCTTGGCGCGGCCGACTACGTCCCGAAGCCGGACGCGACCAGAGTGGCCGACGATACGTTTCGCCGCGAGCTCTTGTCCAAGGTGAAGGGTCTCGCGCGCCTGCGCGGCCGGGCCGAGCCGTCGC
>CAXUIE010000125.1:0-8859 GCA_964250825.1 uncultured Acidisphaera sp.
GGCCGACACCGCGGCTGCCGATCGCGTAGGTTCCGGCCGCGAGGCCGGCCACCCCTAACAGCGTGCGTCGCTTCATTGGTGACAACGACATGGCGCCACCCACCCTCAGCGCCGTTCGGCCGGGGCCGGTGCGCCCTTCGGCACGCCAGATTGGCCCGAAGGCGCCATTTCGATCTCGTTCGCCTGCTTGGGCTTGTTGCCGTGTTCCTGCATCTCATGCTGCAGCGGGTCGGCGACATACTGGAAGGCCGGCTCGCTGTTCCACGGGCCGCGCTGATCGGCTCCCGGCCCGGACGCGAGGTTGAAGTACAGGTTGACCGTGTTGTCGGGCTTTAGATCACCGAATAGTGGCGTATCCAGCGCGTTCATGGATTTCAGGGCTTCCATGAACATATGCGTGTGCGACACCTCGCGCGTCGCGAGATGCACCAGCGCATTACGCGTCCCCTCGTCCGCCGTCATGCGAATCAACGCCTCGTAGGTGGCGAGCGCTCCCGCTTCCGCCGCGATGTTGGCGCGCAGATCGCGCACCACGTCCCCGCCTTCGTTCACATAGCGGGAATCCCAATAGGACCCTTTCGCATCCACCAGGTGAGCGCCCGGCCCACGAATCGCGAACAAGGTGCTCGTATACGCCTTGTTCTGCAGATCCTGCGAAGCTCGCTTCGTGTGCTGTTCGATCAGCATCGCCACGATCTCGAGATGGCCCAGCTCTTCCGTGCCAATGTCCTGCAGCATGTCGCGAATGCCGGGGCTGTCCGTGTGGAAGGACTGCGTGAGATAGGTTAGCGCGGCCGTCAGCTCACCGGTGGCACCCCCGTACTGCTCCAGGAGCTTTTCGGCGAACACGGGATCCGGGTTCTCGACGCGGACCTCGTGGAGCAACACGGACTTGTGCAGGAACATGGCGCCATCCTTTTCGAACTCCTGGTACTACGCGGCAGGATCGAGCAAGATGTTCAGGTCGCGATCAAGAGTAGGTGCGTGCAGTGATATGCGAACGGCTTTTATCCGGTCATCGCGGCGGTGATCCAACCCTGCGGGGCGGTCGGGAATTGCTTCATCGTGGCATTCGCCGCAATGGCCACCGAAAGCGTTGCGGCGCGTAGGGAGCGGGGTCGATCACCGGCGGCTTGCCGCCCACCAGATCGGCCGCCAACCGGCCGGTGAGCGCGCCGGCGGCCAAGCCGACGTGGCCGTGGCCGTAGGCGTGCACGATGTCGGGGCTGCCGGACGCCAGGCCGATGCACGGCAAGCCGTCGGGCGTGGAGGGCCGGTGCCCCATCCAGTATTTCACCCGTTCGGCGGGAAGGTCGCGCGGCAGCGCGGGCCAGGCGCGGAAGGCGTAGTCGCGCAGGGTCTCCGCCCGCCGCCAATCCGGGGCGGCGTCGAGCCCGGCGAGCTCCACCTGCCCGGCGACGCGCAGGCCGTTGCGGGTCCACGTCGTCGCGGTATGCGTGTCGCTCGGCATGATGGGGTGGCGCGGGCCGGTGCCGGGATCGGTAATGCTGACGTGGTAGCCGCGCTCGGTTTCCAGGGACACGCGGTCCCCGGCGTCGCGCGCCAGAGGCTTCGAGCGCGCGCCGGCCGAGATCACCGCCTTGTCGCAGCCGATGTCGCCGTGCTCCGTGCGCACCGCCAGGAGGCGCCTGCGTTCGACGCGAAACCCGATCGCGCGCTCGCGGCGCAGCACCGCACCCGAGGCGCGGGCATGCTGAACGAGGGCGGCCACGTAGGCGCCGGGGTCGGTGCAATGCCCGCCGCCCTCGACCAGGACCGCGAACGTGTAGCGCCGGTCGAGCTCGGGCTCCCGCTGGCGCAGCTCGTCCTCGGTGAGCTGCAGCCAGCGCACGCCGTTGTCGGCGCGGAGCCGCCATCCGAAGGCCTCCGCTTCCCAGTCGGCGCGGGAGGGGTAAACGTAGAGCAGCCCGCGCCGCTCGATCAGCTCGCCCACGCCCGCTTCCTCGGCGAGCCGCTTGTGCCGCTCCGGCGCGTCGGCGATCAGCGGCCGTAGCGCGCGCGCGGTTCGCTCCACCTTGGCGATCGTCGAACCCGCGCGAACGAAGCGAATGAGCCAAGGCGCCAGTCGCGGCAGATACGACCAGCGGATCGCCAAGGGTCCGAGCGGGTCGCGCAGGAAGCCTGGCACCTTGCGCGCGATCCCCGGCATGGAGACCGGAACCACCGACGCCGTGCCGAGCCACGCTCCGTTGCCGTAGCTCGCCGCCTGCTCGCCGCCAGGCTCGCCGGGCTCGAGGATGGTGACGCGGTGCCCGTCCCGCAGCAGCTCGACCGCGGTCGCCGCCCCGGCGATGCCCGCGCCGATGACGACGACGTGCAGCGTCACGGGGCGATTTCCGGTTTGCGTTGTTCGGTGCTTAGCATCGGGACGATCGTGAAACGCGAGGAGGATAGACCATGACGGACGGATTCGTCGTCGCCAACTTCAAGCACGTCGCGAACGGCACGCAGGAAGGGCAGTTCGGCGTGGGCGAGCGCAAACAGGCCCGCCACCTCAGCGATCTTGATCCGATCTATCGGCGATTACTGGACGAGCCGGTGACCGTGTCGCTTGGAATCACGGGCCCCGACGGCCGGATCAGCCTGACCCCGATGTGGTTCGACTACGATGGCGACCACGTGCTGGTCAACACGGCCTCGCACCGGCCGAAATGCGCCTGGATCCGCAAGCACCCGCAGATGACGATCCTGCTGGTCAATTCGCGGAACCCGTATCACTGGATGCAGATCAAGTGCACCGTCGAGCAGGAGTTGCGGGAGGGGGAGGAAGGCGGCGAGCGGGTAACGCAGCAGACCAACCGCATCTGGAACAAATACACCGGCGATCCGGGCCCGTACGCCTTGCGCGACCCAGCGATCGACGAAAAGCGCGTGCTGTTCGTGTGCGGCGTGTACCGCATCGCGAGGTTTGGCGGGCCTTAGCCCGCTGGGGGCGTTCACCGCGTGGGGGTTTGCGCGGGGGCGGCCGGGGGTCTTCGGGCGTTCTAGCCCGCCTGGGTTGCCACTAGGGTCAAAACTCAATCACGATTACAGCCAAGCCCCTGTCGTCGTTCGTACGCAAGATGCCGCACTTAAGGCTGCGGTTTGATTTGGAAGTGGACTTAACCTGCTCGGACTTCCTGTTCTGATGAACGCGCGAGCAGGATCTTCTCCACCTGAACTCGATGCGTGTTCCCCCACTCGCGCAGCGGCATGAGTGCTCGCACGAGCGTCATGCCGAAAGGTGTCATGGTGTAGTCCACCATCGGCGGTACCCGCTGGTAGTCGTGGCGGACCAGCACGCCCGCCGCGACCAGCTCGCGCAATTGCTGGATCAGCACCTCCTCGCTGACGCCCGCGACCAGCCGCTTGAGGCCTCCGAACCGCTTGGGGCCTGAGTTGAGGTGGTAGAGGATCAGCGGCTTCCATTTCCCACCCATCACCGTCAGCGCAACATCAAGGCCGCACACAGGTTCCGCGGTCGTCATGGCCCAATCCACACTTACCTTTAGGTAGGTTCTACCCTGGTCGTGGGTGCTGATCCATATCGCGTCCGGTAGCGGACGGGAGACAGCGAATGGATAGGCTCAAGGGCAAGGTAGCGGTCATCACGGGCGCCAACAGCGGCATAGGGCTGGCGAGCGCGAAGCGATTCGCCCGTGAGGGCGCGCGCGTGTTCATGACCGGCCGTCGAAAGGCTGAACTCGACGCAGCGGTGGCCGCAGTCGGAGGCAACGCCCGTGGAGTCCAGGGCGACATCGCGAACTTGGGCGATCTCGATCGGCTCTACGGTATCGTGCGCGAGGAGGCCGGGCAGATCGACGTGCTGTTCGCGAATGCTGGCGGCGGCGAGTTCGTGGCACTGCCCGAGATCACGGAGGAGCACTACGACCGCACCTTCGCCACCAACGTCAAGGGCACGCTGTTCACCGTGCAGAAGGCGCTGCCGCTGCTGCGCGACGGTGCGTCGGTGATCCTGACCGGATCGACGACTGGTAACACGGGGGTACCGTCGTTCAGCGTATACAGTGCAAGCAAGGCGGCCATTCGCAACTTCGCCCGGAGTTGGATCCAGGAGTTGGCACCACGCCGCATCCGCGTGAATGTGCTCGTGCCGGGCGCGACGTCCACACCGGGCTTCCATGGCCTCACCAAGACCGAAGAGCAAAACCGCGCATTCGTGGCCGCCTCGGAAGCGGCGGCTCCGCTCGGCCGAATGGGTGGATCCCGATGAAATAGCCGCTGCGGCTCTCTTCCTCGCTTCGGATGACAGCAGCTACGTCACCGGCAGCGAGTTGTTCGCTGATGGTGGTGCAGCTCAGGTATAGCGAGACATCCTGAACCTAATCGGTAGGCTTCGACGCCATCAGCACCAGAACGCAACAACGGCGGCGAGCGCGACGGCGGAGACGAAGTTGGCCGCGTCGGTGAGGATGTGGACCTTGGTGGTTTGGCCGCCTCGCGACGGACCGATGGCCTGCGCCTTGGCCCCCTCCCTCCGTGCGCTGAGCGATGCGCGCGCGCATAGGGGCTGTCGAGCGCGGCCAGTTCGGCGATCCATCCGGTTCGGCCACCGCCGCCAGCATGGCGCGCCAGAGCCGCGCGGGGACTAGCGGTTGAACCGGTTATAGACCGTGGTGGGCGGGCCATACTCAACTGGGCAGTCGGTTCAGCGGCAACCCAAGCGCAGCACATTGCACGATGCCGCTGATGATCTTCCGATCGTCCACTCGGCGAGCGCCTGGTTGATTCTAAGGCAGAATGGCTCAATCACCGCCCACTGCTCGTCCGAGAACCAGAACGGGTCTGCCATCACCGCCTCCGTGCCGCTCGCCCACGACACGGAATGGTGATTACATCACCAGATCGAGCGTCTGATCGGGTTTTAACCCTAGCGCCCGGCCGCCTTCGCCACCGCGCGGCGCGCCATCACGCCGATGAGGTGCGCGCGGTATTCGGGGCTAGCGTGGATGTCGCCGTTCAGCCCGTCCGCCGGCGTCTTGATGTTGGCGATCGCGTCGGCGGAGAAGTTGGACGCGAGTGCCGCCTCCATTTCCTTGTGGCGGAACACCCCGCCTTGCCCCGCGCCCGTCACCGCGACCCGCACGCCGGACGGACCGGACGCCACGAACACGCCGACGATGGCGTAGCGGGAGGCCGGGTTGCGGAACTTCTCGTAGGCGGACTTGGCGGCGAACGGAAACTCGATGGCGGTGATGAGCTCGTCGGGCTCAAGCGCGGTCGTGAACATGCCCTGGAAGAAGTCGTCCACCCCGATGCTGCGGCGATCGGTCTTGATCGTCGCTTGGCAGGCCAGCACCGCCGCGGGATAGCACGCCGACGGGTCGTTATTGGCGAGCGAGCCGCCCATCGTGCCGCGATGCCGCACTTGCGTGTCGCCGATCCAGGACGCCATCTCGGACAGCCCCGGGATGTTCTTCTTGATGGTCGCGTCGTCCATGATCATTCGGTGCGTGGTCATCGCGCCGATGGTGACCGTGCTGCCCGACGACGTGATGCCGCTCAGCCCGACCTTGGCGAGGTCGATCACCGCCGATGGCTTGTTCAAGCGCTGCTTCAGCACGGGAATGAACGTCATGCCGCCGGCGAGCGCCTTGGCCTCCACGTCGCCCTACAGCGCGCTCACCGCCTCGCCAAGGCTGCCGGGCTTGTGATACGCGAAATCGTACATCGCTACATCTCCTCGATCGCTATTCCGCCGCCATGCGCGGCCGGCCGGCCTCGATGATCGACCAAATCTTTTGCGGGCTCGCCGGCATGTCGAGATGGCGCACGCCATACGGCCGGAGCGCGTCCACCACCGCGTTGATGACGGCGGGCGGCGAGCCGATCGTACCGGTCTCGCCCACCCCTTTCACCCCAAGCGGATTGTGGGTGCAGAGCGTCACTTCCGTGCCGGTATGGATGTTCGGCACCTGGTCGGCGTGCGGCACCACGTAGTCCATCATCGAGCCCGACACGAGCTGCCCCTCGGCGGTGTACACGGCGGTCTCGTAAAGCGCCTGGCCGATGCCCTGCGCGACGCCGCCCTGCACCTGGCCTTCCACGATCATCGGATTGATGACGCGGCCAATGTCGTCCACCGCCGTGAAGTTCACGACCTCCGCAACGCCCGTGTCCGCGTCGATCTCGACCTCGCAGATGTGGCAGCCGCCGGGGAAGGTGAAGTTCTTCGGGTCATAGAACGCGGTCTCGTCAAGGCCGGGTTCCAGCTCCTCGATCGGATAATTGTGCGGCACGTAGGCGGCGAGCGAGATCTCGGCCAGCGCCTTCGAGCGGTCGGTTCCGGCGACGGAGAACTTGCCGTCCTTGAACTCGATGTCGGCCGGCGATGCTTCGAGCAGGTGGGCCGCGATCTTCCTGCCCTTGGCGATCACCTTGTCCATCGCCTTGACCATCGCCGAGCCGCCGACCGCCAGGCTGCGGCTGCCATAGGTGCCCATGCCGAACGGGATCCTGGCGGTGTCGCCGTGCACCACCTCGACTTGCGAGAGGGGAATGCCGAGCTGCTCGACAACCAGCTGCGCGAGCGTGGTCTCGTGTCCCTGGCCGTGGCTGTGAGTGCCGGTGAACACCGTGACGCTGCCCGTGGGATGCACGCGGATGTTGGCGACCTCGTACAATCCAGCGCGCGCGCCGAGCGAGCCGACCACGGCGGACGGCGCGATGCCGCACGCCTCCACGTAGGTGGAATAGCCGAGCCCGCGCAGCTTGCCCTTCGCCGCCGCGGCGGCACGGCGGGCCTCGAACCCCGCCACGTCGGCCGCTTTCTGGGCGGTGTCCAGAGTCGCGAAGTAATCGCCGCTGTCGTATTGCAGCGCCACGGGCGTTTGATACGGGAAGGCGTCGCGCGGGATGAAGTTGCGCCGGCGCAGCTCGACGCGGTCGCGCCCGGTGTCATGGGCGATGACGTCGACCAGGCGCTCGAGCAGGAACGTCGCCTCCGGCCGGCCGGCGCCGCGATAGGCGTCCACGGGGACGGTGTTGGTGAACACGGCCTTCACCTCGGCGTAGATCGCCGGTGTCTTGTACACACCAGAGAGCAGGGTCGCGTAAAGGTAGGTCGGCACGCTGGGCGCGAATGTCGAAAGATAAGCGCCCATGTTGCAAAGCGTGTTGACCCGGAGGGCGAGGAAGTTGCCTTCCGCGTCGAGCGCCATCTCGGCGGTGCTCACGTGGTCGCGGCCATGCGCGTCGGTGACGAAGCTTTCGCCCCGCTCGGCCGTCCACTTGACGGGGCGCTTCACCTTGCCCGCCGCCCAGGTGACGATCGCCTCCTCGGCGTAGTGGAAAATCTTCGAGCCGAAGCCGCCGCCCACGTCGGGGGCGACCACGCGCAGCTGGTGCTCGGGGATGTGCAGCACGAACGCGCCCATCAGCAGGCGGATCACGTGCGGGTTCTGGCTGGTTGTATAGAGGGTGTACTCACCGCTCGACTTGTCATAGTCGCCGACGGCGGCGCGCGGCTCCATCGCGTTCGGGATCAGCCGGTTGTTGACGAGGTCGAGCTTGACCACGGTGGCCGCGCCGGCGAACGCCGCTTCCGTCACCGCCTTGTCGCCGATGTGCCAGTCGTAGCAGACGTTGCCGAGCACCTCGTCGTGCACCGGGGCGGCTCCCGGCTTCACCGCCTCCAGCACCGATGCGACCGCCGGCAGGTCCTGGTAGTCGATCGCCAGCGCTTCGGCGGCGTCCTTGGCACCCTGGCGGGTTTCCGCGATCACCACGGCGACCGCGTCGCCGACGAAGCGCACCTTGCCGACGGCGAGAACGGGGTGCGTCGGCTCGGCCATCGGCGAGCCGTCCTTGTTGTGGATCTGCCAGCCGCACGGAATGCCGCCCACGTTGTCGGCCTGCGTGTCGGCGCCGGTGAACACCGCGACCACGCCGGGCGCGGCCTTCGCCGCCGCCGCGTCGATGCCGTTGATGCGGGCGTGCGGCCGGGCGGCGCGCTTGATGTAGGCGTAAAGCTGGCCGGGCCGATTGATGTCGTCCGTGTAGTTGCCGTTGCCGCTGAGGAACCGATGGTCCTCCTTGCGCTTCACCGACGCGCCGATGCCCTCGAAGCCCATGCTTGCGTTTCCCCCTGATCTTTGTGCGGTTCCCCTCCCCCCGGCCCTCCCCCGTAACGGGAAAGGGAGCAGAAAGCCGTGCCCTTGCGGGAGGGGGCTGAAGGAGGGGTCAGGCTTTACTCAGCCGCCGCGGGCAGCTGCTTGTTGTGCATCAGGGGCCAGGCCGCCGCGACCGCCTTGACGATGTTGTGGTAGCCGGTGCAGCGACAGAGATTGCCCTCCAGCCCTTCGCGGATCTCGGCCTCCGTGAGCCCGTCCGGATGAAGCTTCACGAGGTCGATGGCGCTCATCACCATGCCGGGGGTACAGAACCCGCATTGCAGAGCATGGTGCTCGCGGAACATCTCCTGCATCGGATGGAGGGTGCCGTCCGCCGCCGCCAAGCCTTCGATAGTCGTCACCGACTGGCCATCCACCTGCAAGGCCAGGATGGTGCAGGCCTTGATCGACTTGCCATCGACATCCACGACGCAGGCGCCGCACTGGCTCGTGTCGCAGCCGACATGGGTGCCGGTGAGGCCAAGCTTCTCGCGCAGCAGCTCGACGAGGAGGGTGCGGCCCTCGACCTCCGTCGTGTGCTGCTTGCCGTTCACCGTCAGGCTGACCTGAGGCATCGTCCTAGTTCCTCCTTGGCGTTTCGCGCATGCGCCGCCCCCGGCTGGGCCGGGCGCGCTTCGGCGGGGAGTGTGGTCATCCGGCCGGCGAGCGGTCAAGCTCCGCCGGCGGCCCATCGGCGGCCCACGCCTCAATGCAGCCGCGGCACTAC